>JARGFH010000042.1 GCA_029210695.1 Acidimicrobiia bacterium | reverse complement strand
CAGAGTGACCAAAACCCGGCCCGGGGGGTCAATTTTCAACCGGTGCCAGGGGGTCAATTTTCAGGCGGTGTTGACAGCCGCCAACGGCGACACGAACCCCGCACTTCATAGACCACTGCAAAGCCCCTGAAGGTCAAGGTCTGTGCTTGCCAGCCCCACCGTGTGCCGCCCATAACGATCCTCATAGGCACTACCACAGCCTGTTCGAAGCCACTCAAGAACCGGCCTGCTCGCAAGCGATCAAGACGGCTGCGTCCCCCGATCGAGAGCCACCTAGGCGTAGACGACCAACGACACCGCAATGTAATGCACGATGAAGGCGGCGACCGTCAGCGCATGGAAAACCTCATGGAATCCGAACCACTGCGGTGACGGATTGGGACGTTTCAAGCCGTAGATCAATGCTCCGACGCTGTAGAACACCCCACCTGTGATGATCAGCACAACCGCGGCGACACCGGCGCCCGTCACGAAGTCGGGCAGGTAGAACACGGCCACCCAACCCAGAGCAACGTATACCGGCGTATACAGCCAGCGAGGGGCACCCACCCACAACACCCTGAAGGCCACCCCCGCCAGGGCACCGGCCCATACGATCCAGAGCAAAGCCCGCCCTTTGCTCTCAGGAAGTGCCAGCACCGCAAAGGGCGTGTAGGTGCCGGCAATGATCAGGAAGATGTTCGAGTGGTCGAGGCGCCTGAGCAGGCTGTGGGTCCGCGGAGACCAGTTGCCGCGGTGAAACAGCGCGCTCGTGCCGAAGAGGAGAGCGGCGCTGATCGCGAACACGGCGGAGGCGATCCGTTCCTCGGTCGTCCCGGCGACCACCAGGAGCACGATCCCGGCCACCACCGCAACGGGAAACATGACCGCATGGAGCCACCCGCGCAGTTTCGGCTTGGTAGTAGCGGGTTTGGCTGCTTCTTCGATGGTCATACTCCGTAAGTTACCAGCTGGTAGCAAATACGCCATGCCTCCAGACTTCGCCGCGGCGTCGGCTTCTCGACATAGGTCACGAGCACCATGGTCGTCCTCCCTCACGCGACGGCTAAAGCGAATCTAGTGAAGCTCCCAACCATACGAGGGGAAGAAAATCCGGGTCTCTCAGCCACGTCGAGTCCGCTGCAACTAGGTTCGAAGCACAGTCGGCCCAACCGGCTGTGCGGGAGGAGGAACCCACCATGAAGAAGGCTCTGATTGCATCATTGGCGGCCATGCTGGTCGTCGCCCTCGTACCGGCGGCCTCAGCCGGTGCCGGAGGCGGACCGAAGCCGCAATACTTCGTCGACGAGGCGCTGCTGCCCTTCGACGCCCTACCGGGGGCAACCGCCTACTGGGGTGTCCACAAGGGGGCGGGATACCGGATCGAAGTCCCAGCCAATTGGAACGGGGATCTCGTGGTGTGGGCGCACGGGTTCCGCGGGACCGACCTCGAACTGACGGTCGACAACCACCCGTTGCGCGACTTCCTGATCCCCAGCGGATACGCCTGGGCATCGTCGAGCTACAGCCGCAACGACTACGACATCACGACCGGGGTGCAGGACACCCACGCTCTCACCCAGCGGTTCAACGGGATAGTCGGCAATCCCGACAAGGTGTACCTCACCGGAGCCTCAATGGGTGGTCACGTCACCGCAGTTGCGATCGAGCAATATCCGAATACCTACGACGGTGCCATGCCGTTCTGTGGAGTGCTCGGCGACTACGAGTTGTTCGACTACTTCCTCGACTTCAATCTGGCCGCGCAACAGATCGGAACTGGAACATCTACGTATCCGGTCGACCCGCTCGCGTACCTTGGTGCAACGGTTCCGGCTATCAAGGCGAATCTCGAGGCGTTTCCCGGTGGATGGCCGTTCGCGCTCAACGCCGACGGGCAGAACCTCAAGAACCTGACCGAGCTGCGCTCGGGTGGCGATCGACCAAACTTCGATGAGGCATGGTTCTTCTGGAACACGTTCCCTTCGTTTGCGAGCGGACCCGGCAACTTCCTGTTCGACCTGGCCATCGGTGACGGTACGTTGCCCCGCAGTCCGGGCGTCGGCCTCGACAACACCGATGTGGTGTACCAGTTCGATACCGATCCGGCGCTGACGGGAGCGGAGCAAGCCTTCAACGACTCGATCTTTCGAATCGCCGCCGACCCTCAGGGTCGACACAGGAACGGCCTCGCCCAGGTGCCCGTCATCTCGGGCGACATCTCGATTCCGGTACTTACGCTCCACAACCTCGGTGACCTCTTCGTGCCGGTGCACAACGAGGTGGTGTACGCCGAACGAGTGGCGGCGCGCGGAAACAGCGACCTGCTGGTCCAACGGGCGATTCGGGGCGTAAACCACTGCGGCTTCACAGGAACCGAACTCGCCACCGCCTTTGCCGAACTGGTTGCCTGGGTGGAGTACGGAGTGAAGCCGGCAGGAGACGATTGGCTGAATGCGGCTGCTGTAGCTGCACCGGACTTCGGTTGTGCGTTCACCGACTTCGCAACACCGGGCGGTCACATTCTCGCCACACCCTGTCCATAACCGCATCGCGCCAATCTGAGGAGCGGATCCCCCGGGGGTCCGCTCCTCTTCTATTCGACACCCCCGATTTGAACCAGGGATCTCCCCGATGGAAGTCCCACCCGGAGGAAGCGACAATGAGCCGGTACCCACGACTGGGAGTAGGCAGACGTGTTGCGGCGAACCAAGATCGGATACGCCATCGGCGACCTCGGGCTTTCGATCGCCTACTTCGCCCTCGGGTTCTTCTTCCTCTTCTATCTGACCGACGTGGTGGGGTTATCGGCGGCGGCGGCGGGCACCGTGGTGTTGATCGGGAAGCTGTGGGACGGCGTCAACGACCCGCTGATCGGTATATTGAGCGACCGCACCCGCTCCCGCCACGGCCGCAAACGCGTCTACCTCCTGTATGGGGCCATCCCCTTCGCAGTCAGTTTCGCCCTCCTCTGGTGGCTGCCGCTGGGTGCCTCCCAAACGGTCACCTTCGTCCTGGCCACAGCCGCCCTCCTCTTGTTCGCCACCACGTACTCCCTCGTAGCCGTTCCCTACATGGCGATGGTGCCGATCATGACCGTCGACTACGACGAACGCACCCAGGTGATCGGTTTCCGAGCCATGTTCTCGTCGTTCGGCACCATCACGGGTGGTGGCATTGCACTGCTGGTCTCCAACGAAGACGGAGTAGAGAGTGCACTGCACGGGATGTCGATCGGCTTCGCCATCTTCTGCGCGACCGCAATCTTCGTCGCCGCCGCCAGCATCAAGGGACTCGAAGCCAAGAACGATTCCGACATCACCCGGGTGCCGCTGCGGCGGTATGTGGCACTCGCCCGGGAACCGAACGTGTCGACCCTCTTGTGGTTCAAGTTGCTCAGCGCCGTCGCCACCGGTGTGCTGGCCGCCTCCCTCCCGTTCTTCGCGGAGCACGTCGTGGGAAACACGGGCCTGGCCGCCATCAGTGTGGCGGCCTACACCATCGTCGGCGCGCTACTCGTCCCGCTGATGACCCGCCTCACCCACCGATACGACAAGCGGCACCTGCTGCTAGCGGCCAACCTCATAGCCGCCGTCGTCCTCCTAATCGTTGGCCTGATCGTCGATGCCGACTCGACCGTTCTCTTCGTCGTCGGGTCCGCGGTGCTGGGTGCTTCGATGTCCGCCTATCTGCTGATCCCCGGATCACTGGTTCCCGATCTCGTCGACTGGTATGAGTTCGCGTACGGGGAGCGGCACGAGTCGGTGTTCTTCGGCCTGTGGCTGACGATCCATCAACTCGGACTCGGGTTCGGCGGCCTGCTGCTCGGAGTCTTCCTCCAGGTATTCGGCTACGACGGATCCGCCGACGTGCAGACCGAGTCCGGAGTCATAGGAGTGCGATTGGCATTGGGCCTCATTCCCGGACTGTTCCTGGTAGCGGCAGCTCTGGTGCTGCTCCGGTATGGGATCACCAGGGCGCGATTTGATCAGGCGCGCCTTGCGCTCGCCGCTCAGACGCCGGCCGTCGAATCCTGACCAGACGGAGGTGTCCTAGCTTCCCGTGTCCGCCGGTTGTGACACCGGGCGTGTCTCTGCCCTCCGTCTGATGTTTCGAAACATGGTGCTCACATGGAAGAGATCAACCAACCCGAGCGGAACCATGGCCGGCCGCGCCCAGGGCGGCTCGAAGTTGGCGCGGGTCCGCACCAACAACCGGGTGGCCGTCGATCCGTGCTGGCGAAGCACAAATACCCAACTGAAATCGAGATAGTTGCCACCCTCGATCAACTCATGCTCACGTACCGCCAGCGCATTCTCATCGGACGGATCGAGCGTCTGACCCCGATACGGATGCCGGATCGAGTGGTACACGATTGCCTCATGGGTTCGAACCTCCATCACCCGGAAGTGGGCCGCGTAACCGGGCCCGTCGGGGACGATGTCTCCAGCTTTCAGGTGCTGCCACTCGGGAAGTATCACGTCGGAACTCTTGTTCTCGATGCGCCAGACGATCCGATCGAAGCGCTCATTCGTATACCAACCACCACGCCCGTAGCCCATCTGCACGAGCCACGGCCAGACCTGCTCGGGTGTGGCACTGATCGTCGTCGCCCGGGTCCACTCGATCATCGGGTTCGGGATGAGCCCGTCGCCGGGAAAGGCGTCGCGCACTCGTCATCAGTGACTCCCGAACGCCTCGATAGACGCACCAAGATGCCGGTACCTGACAGCAGGAGCGCCCAACGAACGAGACGATGCACTGACATCATGCACTCGACGCTAGCTCACCGGTCAGAGGTGTGGGCCGACCTCTGCGGCCAGGCGCTGCATCACCTCGACCTGGTGCTGATGATCGAGCGTATGGAAGTACGAGCGGGCCACGAACTCCACCGGGACGCCGGCTCGAGCTCGGATCGATTGGAGTTGCTCGACGATTCGTTCAGCGGGTCCAACGAACGCAGAACGCCGCCTGAACTCCTTCTCGTGCTCCGAGGGCAATTTCGGCGGCGGTGAAGGCAGCCCGATCCGGGAGGCGGACGCTTCCATGTCGTCGTATTTCCATTCCATCGCCCAGACGTGCTCCCCGATCTCGTTCCAGCCCAGCTCCTCCGAGTCGGCTGGATAGAGGATCGAGTAGTGAATAAAACGAAACTCGTCGGGATCCCGACCGGCCCGGTCGAGTTCTTCGAGGATCCACTCAACCTGTTGAACGAATCGATCTGGCGCCGAGTTGGCGAAGAAACCCTGAGTCAGCCGGGCTGCCCGCCGGACGGCCCGTTCGGCATTCCCACCAATCACGATCGGGATCGAAACGGACGGGGCGGGACGGACTCCGACCTCGGGCAGCGTGTACACCGAACCTGAATGCCGGAACGGTTGGCCGGTCCAGGCCTTGGGGAGAATCTCGAGGATCTCGTCCATCGCTCGGCCCCGCAACCGCAGATCGGCGCCCAGTCCTTCGAACTCGACCTGACTCCAGCCCAGCCCGAGTCCGAGGATCAGGCGCCCGTGGCTGAGCAATTGGACGGTGGCGGCGTCTTCCGCCAGGCGGATCGGGTCGTGAAGCGGAGCGAGGATGACCCCCGTCCCGATCTCGATCGTCTCGGTGACGGCGGCGAGGGCGGCGCTCACCACGAGTAGCGACGGCATGTAGCCGTCGTCGACGAAGTGGTGTTCGGTGGTCCACACCGAGGAGTAGCCGAGCCGTTCGGCCTCGACCGCCACCCGGACGGTCTCGTCGTAGGTGGCCGACCAATCGGCCTCGCCGGGTCGTAACTGAGCGCTGAGTAATCCGAATCCGAGGTTCATGTGGCGATCCTAGGGCAGATCAGACAAGGGCTTCCGGGAGAAACGAACCCGTGGTCGACCACCCGGAACGCAGGGGGTCGGTCGGTTTCCCGACCGACCCCCTCTCCCAGCCTCCCTAGTAGTCGCACACCCCTGTCGGGAAGATCGCGTTCAGCTGGGCAACCTCGGCGGTGTTGGGAGTCCACGATCCGTAGATACCCGAAGCGATCGCCGATTCGATCGACTGAAGTTCGCATTTGAACACGTCACCGGTAATCGGGGCGCCGGCCACGATCCGCGAGGTGGAAAAGATGGGGAACTGCGCAGTGCAGGTCCCCTGCGCACCACCGTCGAGAATCCCCGACCAGGCGTCGTCGCCTGCGTAGATCAGATTGCCCGACGAATCGAAGCAGGAGTCCACCGCCGCAGCCGGTTTGTTCACCGCCACCCGGCGTTTCGGATCGGCCGCGATGTTGGCCATCCACTCGTCGATCACCTCGAACGCCATCGGGGTTTGATCGAACACGCCGTCGTCCGTGAACCAGATGACCTGGTTGGAGGCGTCCCCGTCGTGATTCAAGAGACGCTGCCGGGAGGCAAACGACTGGTGCGAGTTGTGCATGTTCAACTCGCGCTCCAGATAGTTACGCCAGTCGATCATCGGGATCTCAATGGCCCCAACGTTGACCATCCCGCTCGAGAAGGCTGAGGCGATGGCGCCAGGATCCGCTTCTTTACGAGGGGCCGGCGTCAGCCCGCCGTCCGGAGACAAGGCCATGTTGCGAGCCGACCACACATCGATCTGATCCGGCCAGACGCCCGGGAACGGTGGCGAGACGGTTGGATCGACCAGGGAGCAAAGCGCACCAATGAATGGGCAGCCTTCCTGCACCATCTCGGGCTCGTTCTTCCATGATCCGGCGTTGGCGTTGAGATCGAGGAACTGGCCGGGTGTGATGTTGCCGTCGACCAGTGCCTGCAACCCGTACTGCACACCCACGTTGTCCCAGGTACTGGCCGCGTAGTCATCGGCGGCGTAGCCGTAGATGTTGATCAAGTCGGCGAAATGGGTCCACTCGGTCGATGCTTGATCCGATGGTGAGATCCCCGGAGCCGTCCCGAAGTGCGGGTTAAGCGCAAGCGGGGATAGCCCCCGCCAGCCCTCGATGCACTCTGATGAGCCGGCGGGATACCCCGGCGGCATTACCGAAATGAATCCATTGGAGACAGAGTTCGAGGCGTTGAGGCCCTCGAGCCAGCTCCGATGCTCCCAATCGGCCCAGGTGACATCGCCGGAGAACAATTCGAAGTCGATCCACCGCTCCAACAGTTCACAGTCACCGACGTGGATCGTCTGCGTGACCATGTCGGGATACGAATACTGGGGGATGGCCGCGTCGATCAGGCCGGGATGATTCTGGGCGTACACGTACTGCTGGATTCCACCGCCGGACCCGCCGACCCCAACGGTGTAGACGGGGTTCGCGTAGGCAGATACGAAGCGGTCCTTGACCATGATGGCGGTCTCGCCGCCCAGTTCGAGGTTGTAGTGCGTGCCGGTCTTCGTCCCGGTCGAGTAGACGACGGCATAGCCCTTGCCGAGACCGTAGTCGTAGAGCATCCGGCTCCCGCTGGGGTCACCCTGATAGTGACCGATGGCCACGCCACCCTGGAAGTAGTAGATCAGCTTGCCGTTCCAGGCGGAGAGGTCGGGTTCTGCATCTTGACCCTCGGGAGAAAGCACGGCAATCGAGTAGATGAAGCGGTTGATGGTTCCGCGCTCCCAGCGGACGATGTAGTCGACCGTCTCGCCGTCCATCGTGGTGGTTGTCGCCACATCGGAGGGCGGTGACACCGGGTCGTAATCACCCCAACCCCCTCCGGTCTTCATGTATTTGAACGACACAACGGTCTCAGTCGCACAGTTCTCGTCAATGGCAGGCCCGAGTTCGGCATTGGCCCGATCGCCGTCATCCGAGCAGAGAAACGGTTCCTGCTGAGGGCCCGAGAACATCGGCCCCGAGATCGGATAGTTGGTGAGCGTCAACGAGGACGCCGCGCCTCGGGCCCGCGAGTTCGGCAGGACCTGAACTAGGTTCTCGCCGACCACCAGGCCATCGACCACGCCTTCGAGAGTCGAGGTGCCGGGTACAACCTGGAAGTCGTCGGTGACGTCCTCACCGTTGAGGCGGATACGCGCTCGATCGAGATTGCCGGGAGGCACCCGCACCGACAGGCGCGCATCGCCGCCGCTTACGAGATCGGCCGGACTCGACAACACCTCGATTGCATATGATCGGTTGCGATCGGCCTTCGGTGCCGCACTCGCCGGTAATACGGCCAGCACCATGGCGCCGACCACGATGAGTACGAGCATGATTCGGAACGAGGATCGTCCCTTGGGCAACACAGACATGAGAACCCTTCCCGTTTCTTCCTCCCCTCGAACCTACCGAACGCGCGAACGCAACTGGCAGGCGGAATCGGAATTTTCTCCGCAATGCAATGCATCACCACGCGCCATTGCATTGCGGAGAAACGGAAGATCACGCGATACTGGTGAGTAACAACCGACCCGAGGAGCGTTCATGGCCAAAAAACGGCCGGGAGTCGTAGACGGGCGACGAGTCGCCATCGTCGACGGACTCCGCACACCATTCGCCAAATCCGGAACGGTCTTCAAGAACGTCACCACCCTCAGTCTCGCTCAGGCTGTTGTCACGGAACTGCTGAACCGCTCCGGTCTGGACGGCGGTCAAATCGATCGGGTCGTATACGGGAGCGTCGTCCAGGACGTGTCGTCGCCCAACATCGCTCGAGAAATCGTTCTCTCATGCAACATGCCTGACACGGTGGACGCCTTCTCCGTCAGCAGGGCGTGCGCCACCAGCACCCAGTCGTTCGTCGACGGCGCCCAGGCCATCTTGCTGGGTGAGGCCGACATCGTCGTCACCGGAGGCGCCGACTCGCTCTCCAGGCCACCCGTCATGTTCAGCGATGAGTTCGTCGACGTCATGATGAAAGCGCAGAGTGCCAGAGATCCGATGTCGAGGGTCAAGGCGCTGGCCGGCCTCCGCCCGAAGGATCTCGCCCCACATCCGCCTGCCATCGCCGACCGGTCGACCGGCGGAAGTATGGGCGACAGTGCCGAGAAGATGGCCAGGATGAACGGCATCTCCCGTGAAGCGCAGGACGAGTACGCGTTCCGTTCTCACCAGAAGGCCGTTGAGGCATGGGACAAAGGCATCTATGACGACGAGGTCATGGCCTTCCCCGTCCCGCCGCGGTACACAACCGTCGTCGAGCGTGACAACATCCCACGGGCCGACTCGACCCTCGAGAAGCTGTCAACCCTCAAGCCGGTGTTCGACCGGCGATACGGCACCGTCACCGCCGGCAATGCGTCACCGCTCACGGACGGCGCCTCGGCCCTCATTCTGATGGAGGAGAAGACCGCCGAGCGGCTCGGCTTCGTCCCGAAGGCATTCCTGCGGTCCTACGGCTTTGCCGCAGTTGACCCAAACTGGCAACTCCTGATCGGCCCGGCATTCGCCTCGCCTATTGCGCTCGATCGGGCAGGGTTGACCATGGAAGACATCGACGTCGTCGACATCCATGAGGCGTTCTCCGCGCAGATGCTGTCGATTCTCCAGGCGTTCGGGTCCGACGAGTTTGCCAGCACCCATCTCGGGCGTAAGAAGGCCATCGGTGAGATACCAGCCGAGAAGCTCAACCTCTACGGTGGGTCGATCAGCCTCGGCCACCCGTTCGGCGCCACGGGAGCACGGCAACTCCTAACCATGGCCAACGAGTTGAACCGTCGTGATTCGGGCGCCGCCCTGATCACCCAGTGCGCCGCCGGGGGTCTCGGCGCCGCCGTCGTATTGGAGCGCTGATGACCAACGAACTCACCCACTTCCAACTGACAGTTGATGACGGTATCGCAACGGTCCTGATGGACCGGGCCGGCGAACCGATGAACACCCTCGGGCCGGTCATCTTCGACGACTTCAACACCGTCCTCGACCGGTTGGAGACGGACGATTCGATCGAGGCTGTGGTCTGGGGGTCGGCCAAGAAGGACTTCCTGGTCGGAGCCGACATCCGCTGGTTCGCCGAACTGACCGACGCGATCGGCGCAGAGAAGACGATTCTCGCCGCCCACGAGATGTTTGCCCGGGTGGAGCGACTCCACACCAAACACGGCAAGCCCGTCATAGCAGCCATCTCCGGGGCGTGCCTCGGCGGCGGGACGGAACTGGCGCTGTGCGCCTCGTCACGCATTTGCACCGACCACCCCAAGACCCAACTCGGACAACCCGAGGTTCAACTGGGCATTATCCCGGCGGGAGGCGGCACCCAGCGCCTCCCGGCGTTGATCGGAATCGCCGACGCGCTCGACCTCATCCTGACCGGACGCCCGGCCCGCAGCCGCAAAGCAAAGAGCCTCGGACTGGTCGACGAAGTCGTCCCGACCGAGAAGCTCATGGAGGTGGCAACGCGCCGTGCCCGGGAGGCCATCGAGTCTCCGGACGGTCGCACCAAGAAACGCAGCTTGTTCTCCATGGACGGGATTCAGGAACTAGCCCTCGAAGCCAACCCTGTTGGCCGCAACGTCTTGTTCAAGCAGGCGAAGGACAAGCTGCTGAAGCAGACCAAAGGCCTCTACCCGGCGCCCGAGCGGGCGCTCGAAGCTGTTCGGATCGGCATCGAGGACGGTCCGGCAGCCGGGTATGCCGCCGAGGCCAGGTTCTTCGGTGAGCTCGTTGTTTCACCGGAATCGCTGGCACTGCGATCGATCTTCTTCTCTTCTCGCTCCCTCGAAAGGGAGACCTGGGTGGCGCAGGGCGTCGAACCAAAGCAGGTTTCGAAAGTAGCGATGATCGGCGGCGGCCTCATGGGTGGAGGAATCGCGGCGGTCACCACACTCAAGGCCCAGACCCCGATTCGCATCAAAGAGATCGACACGGCCGGCGTGGGGAGGGCCCTCGCCTATGTACAGAAGGTCATTGGCGGGCAGGTGAAGCGCAAGCGACTGCGGGACTTCGAAGGCGAGAAGGCAATGCTCCGCGTCACCGGGTCGACCGGCTGGCGCGGGTTCGAAGACAGCGACCTCGTCATCGAGGCTGTCTTCGAGAACATCGAACTCAAGCAGTCGATTCTTCGCGAAGTCGAAGCCATCACCCGGCCGGACACGGTGTTCGCCTCGAACACCTCATCGCTACCGATCACCAGCATTGCTTCGGCCTCGTCCCGACCCGAGACGGTGCTCGGCATGCACTACTTCTCGCCGGTGGACAAGATGCCGTTGCTCGAGATCATCGTGACCGACCAGACGGCCGACTGGGCAACCGCCACTGCGGTCGAGTTCGGTAAGAAGCAGGGCAAGACGGTGATCGTGGTCAAAGACGGGACGGGGTTCTACACGACCCGCGTCCTCGGGCCCTACTCGAACGAGGCGATGTATCTCCTGGCCGAAGGCGCTTCCGTCGAGGCCATCGACAAGGCAATGGTCGGCTGGGGCTTTCCGGTCGGACCGGTACTGCTCGCCGACGAGGTCGGCATCGACGTTGGAGCCAAGATCGCCGTCATTCTCATCGACGCCTTCGGGGAGCGTATGCGCGGACCCTCGATGATGGAGGGCCTCATCTCAGACGATCGAAAGGGTCGGAAGAACGGCCGCGGCTTCTACCTCTACGACGACAAGGGCCAGCGCGGAGATGTGGATCAAACCGTCTACGCGGCGCTTGGTCTCGGACCGAGAACCGAGATCTCGCCCGGCGAGATTCAGAAGCGACTGTGGTTGGCTTTCGCCAACGAGGCGGCCAGATGCCTCGAAGAGGGGATCCTCGGATCGGCTCGCGACGGCGACATCGGGGCAGTGATGGGCCTGGGGTTCCCGCCGTTTCGAGGCGGCCCGTTCTTCTGGATCGACCAGGTGGGAGCGGATCGGGTGGTATCCGATCTCGAAGACCTGGCCGCCAGACACGGAGACCGCTTCACGCCGGCGAAGATCCTGACCGAGAACGCGAGGAACGGGGACAAGTTCCGGGCTGCCGGCTGAGGCGCTATCGCCTTCCTCGAGAAGGCGGGCGGGGGAAGGGTTAGCGCGACTGAGCTGCCATTGGCCGTGACCCGCCCTCCTTCTTCTAGCATCCTTGCCTATGGACTACGCCACGCTGCTCGAAGAAACACGACAGATGCTCCCCCAGCTCGTTGAGCTGCGCCGGACCCTTCACCGCATCCCCGAGGTCGGCAACAGCCTGCCAAAGACCAGAGCAGCCGTGCTCGAGGCACTCGAAGGACTCCCGTTGACAATCCACCTCCACGAGACGACCTCCGGCATCGCCGCAGTCCTCGAAGGCGGCCGACCGGGCCCCACGATTGTGTTGCGCGGCGACATGGACGGTCTCGCCATGCCGGAAGACACCGGTCTGGACTTCAGCTCGGAACACACCGGGCGTATGCACGCGTGCGGCCACGACCTCCACACGTCGATGCTCATCGGCGCCGCCCGCATGCTCTCTGCTCGAAAAGACGGTCTGGCCGGCAAGGTCCTCTTCATGTTCCAGCCAGGAGAAGAGGGCCACTTCGGTGCTCGTTTCATGCTCGAAGAGGGACTCCTCGAGCAGGTTGACCCATCACCGACCCGGGCGTTCGCTATTCACGTGACAAGCCTCTTCGAGGCCGGCACCCTTCACCTGAAGCCGGGGCCTTACATGGCAGCTGCCGACAAAGTGACCATCACCGTGCACGGACAAGGTGGACACGCCTCGGCGCCGTGGAACGCCGTTGATCCCGTGCCGGTGGCGGCCGAGATCATCATGGCCACCGAAGTGGCGCTGACTCGTACCGTGGATGTCTTCGACCCGGCCGTGCTCACGTTCGGCCAGATGGCGGCGGGCACCGCCTACAACGTCATCCCGGCCACCGCCACTCTCACGGGCACGACCCGCACCGTGTCCGAGGAGCGAAGGGATCAGATCCACGCCATGATCGAGCGGGTCTCGGCCGGTATCGCGGCGGCCCATGGTGTCACCGTCGACGTCGCCATCGAGCGCGGCTACCCCGTCACGCTCAACGATGAGACGGTGGCCGCCGAGGTGACGGCAATCGCCGGCAACCTCCTCGGCGAAGAACGCGTCATCCAGGCTCCAACGCCGATCATGGGAGCCGAGGACTGGAGCTACGTGCTTCAGAAGGTACCGGGCGTGATGGTGTTTCTTGGAGCGTGCCCCGATGATCTCGAACCGGGAAAGGCGCCGGTCAATCACTCCAACCTGGTCCGCTTCGATGAAGAGGCCATGGCCGCAGGGGTGGCCCTCCACACCGCAGTGGCGCTGGACTTCCTCGGCTAGCGATACCCGGCCCCCGGCCTAGGTCCGCAGCGGAACGAGGTCCTTAACGTAGACGGTGTTGCCCCCGGGGTCGGTCGCCGCCTTGAACCCCATGCGTTCGAGGTACGCAACATTGACCTCGGTACCGGGCTTGCTCCATGCCCGTGAGCAAAGAGGGTCGGTAAATACGCCGGAACGTTCTGAAAACAAGTACTCGGCGACCCGGAAATCCCGATAGCGAGGAATCACGTAGTCGAGTTCCACCTCGAACGAGTGATCCGTGCACGGCCTCCCGATCAGCAGGCCGGCCGGCACCAGATCCCGGAGGAGGAAGATCCGGATTTGGTCCTCGCGCGGCTCAAACCGAAAATCCGGTCGATACGTGCGGATGTCGTCTTCGTGGAACTTCAGGAAGTACTCCAGGTACCGCGAATCGGCAAGGACCTCGAGTGTCGTGAAGTATTCGCGTTTCTTCGACATGAGGTCGCGCAAGAAGAAGATCTGTATTCCGATGATGACCACATTCACGAGGGCGATTGGATAGGCCTCGATGATCAGGCCGTACACAACGAAGGTCACCGCTCCGGCCAGACTGAACAGGCGCAGCTTGAGGATCGAAGTCCGGGTGACAGAGACGAGGATCAGTGCCGAAGCGAGATACCCGATCAGTTCAACGATGAGATCCCAGTTCACACCCCTAGATAAGCAGACAAGAGGTGGAGGAAGGCACTGGCCTCACCCGGTGACTATCCAGCAGGGGTGCCGATCATGATCACGACGCTGGCACCGACGGAGTAGTCCTCTTCCCAGTAGCGGGTCTCGCCCCAATCCATGCCGCCAAGCAGCACCTCCTCCTCGCCCACGACCAACCCGGCGATGGCGCCGACGGCGGCGCCATCGACCTCGACTTCGTACCATTCTCCATCGGATTCGATGAACATGATCTGCCGCACGACCGGTTGAGAATTCCCATCACGAACGCGATATGCGTCACGGGCTTCTTCATTGGTGATCGCCAGGATCAGGTTCCCGTCGGTATCGAAGAACCGGGTTTCTTCGTCGGCGTAGACGATGCGATCACCCAGAGCGCCGGATTCGAATTCGTTCCAGGTGAGGAAGAGGACCACATCACCGGTGGAGTCATCTGTGATCCGGACGATGAAATCGCCTTCGAACTCGGCCGTCATGCCGTCTTTTGACACGCGCAACAACTGGTAGTTGAAGGGGCCTTCCTGGGTACCCGCCACAACGGATCCGAGCGGGCCGTCGGCAACTGCGTTGAGCCAGACGTGCCGGCCGTCATCCTGTGGCCCGACGCCGAACTCGGTGACCCAGGTGAGTCCGTCCGCAGACGACCAGACTCCCTGACCACCCTGCCAATCGCCAATACCCATCAGGCCACCGGCGGTCACAACCGTGTTGTGCAGGTACCGCTCTCCCTGGTCGGAGGATTCGGCGGCCTCCCAGTCGACGCCGTCAACCGAGGTCCACAACGAGCTGCTCTCCCCGTATTCGCCGTACGAATTCACGAATAGCACGAACTCCTCGTCGGTGGCTGTGACCGTCAGCGACGCCCCGGCCGAACTAGTCGAAAGGAGAGTCTCTTCCCACTCGAACCCGTCGGCGGAGAACAGAACGACGGTCCTGGTGGGATACCACCCGGAGTCGTAGACCTCCTGGCGGGTATCCCAGAACGCCATCTCGGCCTGATCCCATTCCTCCCAGGTGACCGCAAAGAGCACCTCACCGGTGGACTGGTCGACGAACGATGGAGCGGGACCACGCCAGATGAAGTCGATGGGACCCGAACACACCACCTCGCCCGAATCGGCCTCGATGACGTCGAAGACGCCCTCGTTTTCGTCGAGTGTTACGACGAAGCCATCCCACTCGATCACGATCGATGGCGCCACGTAGGGCTGACTTGGTTCGATCGGGACCGGAAGCGGCGAGGTCGACTCCCTGCCCTCGTAGGCGGAGCCCCAACCTTGCTCCCAAACCTGCCAGGGCACCACGGTAATCAACTCACCGGTAAGGGGGTCGTAGAAGCCCTGGCCGTTGTCCTCCGAGCGCCAGATGTCGGCCGTAGAACCCGTCAGGATGACAGTGCCGGCGGCGTCGATCAGCCTGTAGACGGCCGCCCGATGATCGATCTCGATGGTGTAACCCGGAAACTCGAGTATCTGTGGTGGTTCGGTCGGGTACGACTCAACCGTGAGCGCAACAACGATGCCGGTGTCGTTCGAGGCGACACCCTGGATGTACACGTAGTCGGAGGACTCCGCTACTCGAGGCAACGGAAGCTCGGTCCAATCGACTCCGTCGGTCGTCGAGTAGAGCACGCGACTGCCCGAATCGCCCTCACCCCAGGTCTCGCCGAGGGCAAAGACCCGGTCCCCCCACCCGGTGATCTGGTGTAATGACATCCGGCCCGGGATGGTGAGTACGCCAGCCCTTGCCCAGGTTTGGCCGTCTGGCGAAGTCCACGTCGTGAGATTCTGGGCGAATCCGTCGTCAGGCCATTCGACTCCGACAACGGTGTACCCGTCACCCAGCCGCCCGAACCAACGGAACTCGAAACCGGCTTCCGTTGGAATAGTGACGGATTCCCAGTCAAAAGCCATCAGGGGGAACTGGGTGAAGAGAGACACTTCTGTTGGGCCCAACGCTCGACCGGATGGCGTCGTCGGGGATGGCACACCGAAGACGGGGGCAACTGCGGCTTCGATGGGTGGGAGCGGCGAGGCCTCGTCCAGGGGCGGCGGGGGGGCGAGATCGGGGGCGGCGGTCTCAGTCGAGACGGCGGAGGAGTAGAGCGCACCCAGTCCAAACCCCGAGATAACCACGAGGGCTGCGAGCGCCCACGGAACCCAGTTGTTGCCGGGCCTGTCCGGCCGCACGATGGGCTCTGCGCCGATGGTTCCCGGATGCGCGATGTTGGCCACGACGACCCTCCTCCAGACCCTTCACGTCCTACGCCCTCACCATCCTCTCAACGCAGCATGGAAAGAACGCGTTCCCAACAGAAAGGACTTGGGTGCCGGATCCGCCCGGCCGGCATTCGAGGCGGTTCCTCGACAGAAGATGCTGGAGGGGCCGGGTGTCCAACTCCTCCTTCTCGAGCGTGCGCTAACCGTCTTGCGGCACCTGGAACACGGAGAAGTAGGCCCCCTGCGGATCGCGGATGACCGCCATCGGCCCGATCGGTGTGTCGAATGGACCGGCTTCGACCGCGCCTCCCAACTCCTTCGCCTTCTCGCAGGTGGCGGCGGTATCGGCGGTTCCGAAATAGACGGCCCAGTGACTCGGTATGCCGTCCTCGGGAGGAAGCATCGAGCCGGCCACGGCCTCGCCCCCCACTTTGAAGGTCGTGTACGGTCCGGTGCCCATGTCGGTTGCTTCGCCCTCGAGTCCGAGAATCGCCTCGTAGAAATCCACGGCTTTGCCCGTTTCTGCGGTCACGAGTTCATTCCAGATCAGGGCTCCCGGTGCGTTGACGATTTGTCCACCTATGTGGTTCTTCGCCTGCCAGAGCATGCAGAAGGCGCCGGTCGGGTCCATGACCGCGGCCATCCGGCCGGCGTCCATCACGTCGAACGGCTCCATCGCCACCATCCCACCGGCCCCGGCGACCTTGGCCGCCGTTGCGTCGACATCGTCGACGGCGAAGTAGGTGTTCCACAGCGGCGGAACGCCCTGCGCGGCCATGTCCGGGGTTTGAGGTGAGATCGCCGCCACCGTCTTGTCGTCGATGTAAGCCATCGAATAGACGCCGCCTTGCGGGACCGGCTCATCTCTGTAGGTCCAGCCGAACAACTCGCCATAGAACGCCTTGGCTGCGGGCTGATCTGAAGTTTGGAGGTCCACCCAGTTAGGGATCCCCTGTGCGTATGAGGTGCGCTCCGGCATCTCTCCTCCTCAGTGGTTGGCGGGCTGTTGGGTCGCCCGCTCCTTCGAACTCTACCTAGGCTCATCCAGTCAGAGCGGCCGAGCCTGCGCTCGTTCCATGCCTCCGCCTTGCGTCGCCCGGCGAGGTACGAACTAGTGCGGAAACCGCGAAAAGTGAGTTACCGACCTGCTGGCAGCGCAGGAAATCACTGGGTACTCTTGTTGGTAGTCGTTTGCTAACGATAGGTAAGGGATGCGGATCCAGGGAACCTCGATATGGCTCGTCGCAGCGATGCTCTTTCTCGGTGCCTGCTCTACCTCGTCGACGGCCACGACCTCAGCACTGCCGACGACGATGCCTGCGACACCCGTGACGACGACAACGCTCCCCGCGACGACGACAACGACATCCCCGGCCACCACAACGACAACAGAACCCGTCGAAATCCTCCTCCCCAACAATGACGTCGAGGACCCCACCGAAGCCATCGTGGCGATCTTGGAGTACGTGAGCTACCTGCACACCATTCCTGTTCTGGGTCCGGAGTATCTCGATCTCGTGTATCTCGAGAGTTGCGACTGCTACAGCGCGGTGATCGACTTCCTCAATGAATACGCAGACAAAGGATGGGTCCAAGATGACGGTGGCATCGTCGTAGAGGAGGCGATAGTCACCCAGGAGTTCGAAAACGGGAACGTACTACTTCAGATCACAGACTCATGGTCGCCTCAGTTCGTGGTGGATGAATCAGGCCAACGGATGCGCCTCGAACGGGACGAGTACGTCAACAAAGTTGTCCTATTCGGGCTTGAACGCGGGACGGACGGACGATGGCGCGTCGGAGTCACCGGAAGGCTTGGTGAAATCGTAGGCGGAGAACAGTGACGAACTTCCGGCTCAGCTCGCTGCTTATCGCCACAGTTCTCTTCCTGGTTGGGTTGCAGGGAACGGCTCACGCGGGCGGTGAAGAGGGCGGAGGCGGAATCGCCGACGGAGAGGTCACTACCTGGATCAGCGTGCAGTCGGACGGCTCGTTCACGGCCCCGGAGGGGTTCCATCTCCGCTACTCGTTCGAGGGCCCGGCACCCGAATGCGCCGTTGATGAAGGCGGCTGGCGCGAATGGCTGTTCCACGGCGACGACCCGGCCAGGGGGGAGCTGATTGGCTCCGACATCATCGTGTGGATCCCCGGCGGAGACGGCATCGGCCTGATCGGCGGCGCGTCTGGACTCGAGCTCATCAATCCGGGACCGAACCATGGCGATGTGACCCGGCCCTATTGCGGCCCGCCGCCGGTGCCAGACCTCGATGTATGGGACGCGGCGGCGGCCGCTCTCCCGGATCCGAACTTGTCGCTCAGCCCGAGCCCGCTCGTCGACGGGTACCCCACGGGGGTTACCGGCATGGAGATGTGGTTGTGGTTCGACCCGGGTACGCCGGGCTGGGATCCCGCGGAGACCACGATCTCGCTGACCGCCTCAGCCGGTGGGTTCACGACGCTGGTCGATGCCTGGGTTGCCGCCGTGCACTGGACTTTCGACAACGGAGATACGGAGTCGATCGGCTTCATTACGCCGGGTGACGTGGTCGCGCCGCCGGTTGATCACTACCGCTTCATCTCCGGGACCGAAGAGGAACCGGCCAGAACGTACACCTACAACACCAAGGGCCTGTACTCGCTGGCGATCGAGGTGATCTGGACGGGCCGCTTTGAGCTCCTCGACGCGGCCGGATCCTCTCTCGGCATCTACCCGCTCGACCCCTACACAGACACCGAGACGACCCCCTATCAGGTCATAGAAATCCGCTCGGTCCTCACCAAGTAAGCCCCCAATCCCGTTTTCGCGCGGGAATCGCGCCTCATACGGTGGGAATCCCGCGCGAAAACGGGGTTTTCAGCCGGCGGCGAGGATCGTGAGGCCGAGGCTGGTCAGCAAGACCATCAGCACCAGCATCGCGTACTGGCTCCTGACCGCGGTCTTCTCGGGGAATACCGCCAGAGCGCGATCGTGGGCCAAAACCACGCCGGCAATGTGTCCGAACAGGATGGCCGCCACCTGCACATACCAGATCACCTCGGGTGCGAGGAAGTAGCTCACCTCCCGGTCTGCGGTACCGAACAGATTCCATCCCCGACCGAACGGATCCGAGAGGGTGGAGATGAACAACTGGCCCTCGAATAGCACGAGCGTGAAGTAGTGCGCGAAGGCGTAGGCCAGAGCGATCGGCACCAGAGTGTGTGCGAACGAGGCCGCAATCTCCCCGGTACTGCGCCCGCCGCCGCCGGTCAACGCCACGGCCCCCCACGAGGCCGCCGCGTAGGCGCCGCCGATGACTGCAATGATCGTCAACATCCCGAGGGTCTCCGCCCAGAGTTCGCCGGCCATGCTCCCTAGGAGCTCCCTCCACCATGATGTCCCGGACAACCCGTCGTAACTGACCGTGCCGATCATTAGAACCACAAAGAACGTCAGACCCCGCCAGGCGGGCAGTACCGGCAACGCACGCAACCATCCTCGCCGCACCAACCGGCCGTCCCGATCTCGCCCGAACGGTGAGACCGAACTGATGAGCCGGTTGTAGGTCGTGAAGAGCTCTCCCGATTGCAGTCCGGCGTCCCGACCTCCCCAACCCGCCAACAGCAGTACGTAGAAGGTGTACAACAGCGCGGCCGCTGCCAACGTTCTGGGTTGACCAGAATCCGGCCACACCAGCTCGAGCCAGGTGAACCCGAAAAAAGCGACGCCGGCCGGATATACGCCCCAGCGTTCGAGAATGCCCTGTCGATCCTCCTGGTCCGGCAATAGCCAGCCGGATAGCGTCCTCCAAGGGTTCAGTGGCGTGTAGATGTTGCCGACGAGCGCACCAAGAAACGGCACAACCAGCCAGAACACCACCCATACCGTGGCAGGCGCCACGTTGCGGGTTCCGTTTTGCACACCGAATAAGCCGGCGCCGATCACGAGAAACAGGAAGAACACCCCGGCGACGGACAGCACCGTCGCAGGCAGACCGTCCACCTGCACGCTCATCGCCTCCGAGCGCGGACCATCCTGCAAGCGGGGCATCTTCCACAGCACGGCGAGCGCAATGAACGACACCACCAGCACTACGCCGGCCCCGACCAGGAAGTAACCGAGCGGAACGGGAAGGTCGGCGCGTCCGCCAATCCCATGAGCGAAGGCTGGCGACGGCACGGCAACGACGACGGCGGCGGCGATCAGCGAGGTTACAGCCCCACGGACCGATCGCCTCACGGATCCACCCGCAGTTCGGCGATCAGGGAGCCGGCCTTCTCGAACTCGATCTCGAAGATCCCGGGAATCGAAGCAACGAACTCGATTACTGCCGGCGCACCCGGCCCCACGGCAACCTGGATGTCGTAGGTGTGCAGATGAACCTCATCAACCTCATCCGCATACACGATGATCCGGAGTTCTTCGTCAAGAGTTGCGCTGAGTTCTGCGACTTCGCCTTCCGCCACCACCACTTCCAGCACAGTCACGCCGGGCAGCGTCGTCGTAGTGGCCGGGAACGTAGTCGTCGTCGTGTCTCCGGCTACCGGTTCGGAGGTTGTGGTGGCTGCCGGAGCCACAGTGGAGGTCGGCCCTACCGCGGGAACGGTCGGGACGGCGTCGGTCCCCGACCCGCAGGCCACGCCGATCAGAGCAAGCGCACTCACGGTAAATATGGCTCTTCGCATGGCCGGGAGCATACCGGGCACACCGCTGGCGCTTCCTTACCGACCGGTCGATAGGTACGGATTCGTGCACAGGCCTATCGCCTCCCTCGACACGAGGCGTGCGACCCTATTGATGACGGGGTGGGCCTGAGAGCCTGTCGCCGGTCGATCCCCCAAGGTCGGTACCGGCACCAGGCTGACCCCCCTCAGCCCCACCGGACCCGGCCGACTCAGAACCCAGGGCGCAAGCCCTGGGTTCTTCTATCCCCGCTTGAGAACGCGGGCGGCTTCGAACCGGACCTGGAAGTCGGCGTCCTTCGAGGCTTCTTCGACCAACGGCCTACTCGTGCCGACCCTCAACTCGCCGAGGGCCCGCACCGCCTTCCAGCGAATCCACCCGTCTTCGTCGCGCAGAGCCGCCTCGAACACCGGTCGGAACGACTCGAGACCGGAGTCCGCCGCCGAATCGATGGTTGCGCGTCTGACAATCCGGGAGGGGTCGCCCATCCCTTGCTCGACCGCGGCGGCGCGCACGGATGAATCGGTGGATTCGAGGAGGATCGCCAGTGCCACCCTACGCACTCTTGGATCGTCCGAATCGATCGCGGCAAGCAGCCGGACACGTTCCGGGCCCAGGTCCGGGTCGAGCAAATGGAGCTCCTCCGGGCGTTCTCCGGTTGAGCGTCGGGCCTCGTCGAGCAGTTCATCTCTGGTCCGTTCGGGAGCCGACGATGGCAAGCCCTCGACCAAAAAGAGCTCGGTCACCAGCGCCAGAAGGGGCTCGAGCCGGCGTTCCCACGACGCTCGAGAACCAATGCCGACGGTGACGAAGTCGCCGGCCACCATGACGTCGGTGACGTCTGGCTCTGCGAACAATCGCGCCACCCGCGCGTCCTCGCCGGTGTCGGCGTCGTGCCGGAGATACCATTTCCCTGGTGCAGGCGGACCCCCGACCACGAACTTCACCTTGCGGGGATGCGGTGTGGCTTCCGGGACCACCGGACCGTCGAAGACCCGAGCAAACACAGAGGGAGCCGGCGAGGCAGCCCCGGAAACCCGGATCACGTACCGGCCCTCGGTGACCCCGTGAGCGAGCGTTATGCCGCCTCCGAGATCATGCTCCCACCAGCCGCCCTCGATATGGGGGGTTACGGTGTCGCTGAGTTCCTGTCGATCCGCAGCGGTGAAGGCCTCAGCCGAGAAGAACCGTCGGAGCAGAGTCTTGAAAGGCCCGAGGGCCTCGAAGGGCAATCGCATGGCGACGTCGGTGGTCAGGTAGCCGGAAGCAGTTGCGGTGAGGTCGCGAGCCGCGATCGCGGAGCGGGTGGCATCGAGGTCGAGTGGATCCGTCATCACCGTAATCGTAGAGGCACGGGCCCGCGGCAACGGGAGAACCCGGCGGCCCCAGTTGTTTCTCCAGGTTCGACAAACCTCAAGGACATCGGGTTCGCAGCCGAAGTTCCTTAGAACCGACCAAGGAATCTCATGCGCCGACTAATTCCAGTCGTGGTATTGGCCGTTCTCCTGACCGGCTGCAAAGTGAAAGTAGATCAGGGCTTCGAGCTCAACAGCGACGGATCGGGCAAAGCCTCCGTCGTCTTCGGGTTCGACGAAGAACTCATGGAGCTAATGGGCTCGTTCGCGCCGGAGGGTGACCCGCTCGCCGACCTGACGACGGATCTGCCGGCCGGTTGGAGTTCGACGGACTGGTCGGAGGGTGAGTTCACCGGCATGGAGGCGAGTACCGGCTTCGATGATCTCGCCGAACTTCGCTCGATCGCCGGTACCGTGTTCAGCGGCGAAGATGGTCTGTTCGAAACCTTCACTGTAGAAACCACCGAAGGCGGCGGGTTCCGGTTCGAAGCCACCATGAGCGGCGAGACCCTCGAGCAGGGGCTCCAGGGCGTCGAAGGATTCGACCTCGGCGGCTCCGTTGACGACCTCTCGGAGACCTTCTTCGACGCGGAGATCCTCGTGAAGCTGCCCGGCGAGATCGTCACCCACAACGCCGATTCAGAGCAGTCGGACGGCACCCTGGTATGGAAGGTTCACTTGACCGACTCCGGACGGGTGATCAGCGCTGAGTCTGCCCCAGGGGGAGGGCTCCCGCTAATCCCGATCGCGGCAGCCGCAGCCGTCGTGCTAGTGGCCGCCCTCGCATTCGTGCTGTGGAACCGACGGTCGTCCGCGCCGATCATTGGCAATGGAGACAGCTTCGTCGCCGAAGCTCCCGTGCCCGTCGGCGAAGCCCTGGAAGGCGACCCATTCGGATAGAACCCCGGACTTTCTCAGCAATGCAATGGCCTGTCACGCGCCACAGCATTGCTGAGAAACACGTGCAGATTTTCTCGGCAATACAACGGACCGTCACGCGCCACAGCACTGCGGAGAATCATGTGTGGGTCTCAACGCACCAGCGCCTAAGATACTGGAGGGGCCGGCCAGGGATTTCACTATGCGTACACGTCATCACGTTCGAGAGTTGAGCGATGCCAACGTTTGAAGGTTCACTACAGATAGCCGGAGACGCGGGGACCAAGATGCCGGCCGGCATCCGCGTTGATGGCGGCCGCCTGATGATTCTCGTCGGCACGGCGGACGAAATCGGTAACTGGAGCCTGGCCGGGCTCGACATCCGTCGCAAGAGCGGAGCGTTTGTCCTCGAAGTCGAGGGCGAGCAACTTCTCATCTCGGTCGACGATCCAGAAGGATTCACACGCCTCGTCGAAATCAAGGAGGATGCTCCGCGCTCGGCGCCAAAACACACCGCACGACGCTCGCGCAAGGAGAAGAAGGCCAGTCCGCCAAAGGAACCTCGCGGACGCACATCGAAGAAGGCCAAGGCCGCGGAAAGCCCGACGCTGGAACCCGGAATCGCCACTCCCGCGGCCGAGCCCAAACCTGTGCCGAGCTACCTCACAGAGCCCGAGCCGATGACCGTTGCTCCCCCACCGCCCGCACTCGAGGAGCAACCTCCGGCACGCAGAGCAGAGCAACAGCCTGCCAAAAAGAAACCTGCCGCCAAGAAGGGCTCGCTGATCGCCGCCCTTCCGCTTTCGTGGAAGATCGGTGCCGGGGTCGTCGTGATTGGCATCATTCTCGGGATCTTCCTCCCGGGCATCTTGACCGCCCTGCTCATGCTCAGCGGCATGATCACCTTGCTCATCGCCGTCGTTGTGGGAACAGACTCCATCGCCGCCGCCCGACTGCCGTCGGGTATGACCTCGACCAACACACTGGTCGCCGGTGTGATCTTGCTGGTGTTGAGCGCCCTGATGATGGTGATTTCATGAGTCGCTGGTCGCGAGTCGCGAGTCGCGGGTTGGTCGCCGGCTCCTAGCTTGTCGGCGTGGCGGTGGCCGGATCGTCTGGCCAGTCGTGCTTCGGGTAGCGGCCTGCCATCTCTTTGCGAACGTCCGACCACGACCCGGTCCAGAATCCGCCGAGGTCCCGGGTGATCTGGAGTGGCCGGCGAGCCGGTGACAGCAGCTGGAGCACCACCGGTTGACCCCCCACCGTCGGAGTAGTCGTCGTGCCGTACATCTCCTGCACTCGCACTGCCACCGTCGGCCAATCCCTCGAGTAGTCGACGCGAACCGACCGCCCACTGGGAACGGTGATCTCCTTCGGAGCGAGACGTTCGAGCTCCCCGGCAAGTGGATACCCCAAACGCCCCCGAAGGACCGAAGCCAGGTCGAGACGGTCGAAACGGTCGAATCCGGTCGGCAAGCCGAGCGATGGCAGCAGCCAATCTTCCAGGGACTCGACCAGGGCCGGGGTCGACCAGTCCGGCCACCGTGACCCCACAGTGTTTCGCAGGAAGGCGACACGGTCACGGATGGATCTGGCCGCATCCGTCCACGGCAAATCCTCGAGCTTCCGCTGCTGCAATCGGGAGATCACCGCCGCAGTTGCCTCAGGGCCGGGCGCGGCACGCTGCTCACGCTCCTCGATCACCATCCCCCCCAACCGGACCGTCCGACGCTCCATCAGACGATCATCGACCCACACCAGCTCGGCCCGCTCCTCCACTTCATGCCCGTACACGGCGGACACCTCATCCCCGACGAGGGCAGCCGCGAGACGTATTCGCGCATCCTTTCGCTTGCCGTCCAGATCGGCTACAACCACGAAACGTTCCCCTGCCAGTGAATCAGAGGACGCCATCCAGGCCGAGGTGCCGGTTCGCAGTTGGAATCGTCCGGCAGTCCCCCGTTGTACGGCGAGGCGATCCGGAAAAGCCAGCGCCAGCACTCGACCGCAATGATCCGGATCGACCGCGTTCGTCTTGATGTCCGCCCGCCGGGCGAGGTCGCGGGCGTTGCGCCGCAACCGCTCGAGTGCTCGCCGATCGAGGTTTGGATGAGCGTCCGCCGCGCCGGTGACCAACTCAATCCGAAGAGCAACGTCGACCGGAATCTCGTCGGACGGTCCGCGCAGAATGTCGCGATCATCTACCACGGCGGCCAGCAGACACGCCAGCGCTTGATCATCACCAGCGTCGACAACCATCCGGGCGAGCCGGGGATGCAGCGGCAAGTTCACCATCGCCCGTCCAGACTCCGTCAATCGGCCGTCCCCATCGACGGCGCCCAACAACCCCAACAACCGATGGGCCTCCGCTAGAGCACGCCTCGGTGGTCGATCCAGGAAATCGAGATCCGAAGCGTCGGCCGCGCCCCAGGCGGCCAACTCGAGGGCAAACCCGGCGAGATCGACCTGGGTGATCTCGGGTTCGATATGAGCCTTGCGCGGCCCATGCTCGACCTTCGACCACAGGCGATAGGCGACGCCCGGTTCGGTGCGACCGGCCCGGCCGGACCGCTGATCGGCCGACGCTTTGGAGATCGGAATCGTTTTGAGGCGGGTCATTCCCGTTCGGCTGTCGAAACGTGGAGCCCTGGCAGCACCTCCGTCGACGACAACCCGAACGCCTTCAACCGTCAGGCTGGACTCGGCGATATCGGTCGACAGGACGACCTTCCTGCTCGATGCAACGGTCAGGGCCGCATCTTGCTCCTCGATGGAGAGAGAGCCGTGCAACCGGTGAATGTCGGCCTCTACACCGGCGTCCCGTAGGAGGTTCATCACGCGATTGATCTCCCCGATGCCCGGAAGGAACACGAGAATATCGCCACCATCGGTCCGCAACGCCTGCCGGACCACGGCAACGACATGGGGCTCGAGCCAGGTCTGGCGCGGTCGCGGCTCCCAGCGGACCTCGACGGGAAAAGAGCGTGCTTCGCTCCGGATCACGGGCGCCCCACCGAGCAAGCCGGCGATCTTGTCGGCGTCGATCGTGGCAGACATCACGAGCAGACGAAGGTCCGGCCGCAGCATTCTCTTCGCATCGAGGGCCAGGGCGAGGCCAAGATCGGTCTGGAGACTTCGTTCATGGAACTCGTCGAATACGACCAGGCCCACCCCGGGGAGTTCAGGATCGCGCTGCAGGCGCCTCGTCAGCACCCCTTCCGTCACCACCTCGATGCGAGTATCAGGGCCGACCTTGCGATCGGTCTTGGTGACATAGCCGACCGTCTCCCCCGCCTGCTCCCCCAGCAGGAACGCCATGCGCCTGGCGGCCGCTCGCGTCGCCAGGCGTCGCGGTTCGAGCACGGTGATCTTTCGGCCCTCGAGCCACGGTTCCGCCAGCAGCAGAAGCGGAACGATCGTCGTCTTGCCGGAGCCCGGCGGCGCGACCAGCACGGCTTGCCGCTGCGCAGCCAGCGCCGAACGAAGCGACGGCAGAGAGCCTTCTACCGGCAGGCTGGTGTGGGAGAGCACGCCAGGAGGATAGGGCGGGCGGGATCAACCGGTGGCGGCCAGTGCGACGAAGACCGGCTCGGTCGTGGGGGTCGGCGAAGGCGGGAAGTTGATGACGTCGAAGGTCGTGCTCAGCACTGTGAGCGCCAGCAGAGCAACGGCCACAATGGCGGCCACGACCCGGAGGCGCCGGACCCGCCGGCGACGCTCGACTTCGTATTCCAGGTCGAATTCGTAGCTATTCATCGAAAACCATCGCCACCAGCTTGCCAGCCTCACGGGAGAGTGCAACCAACTGAGGAAGCCACCCGGGCGCCGGGCCACTAAGCTAGCTCCACCGGCCCGAAGTGCCGGCGGCTCTCCACGCCGGATCGAGCCTTCTCTCTAGGAGCACCTGAACATTTGAACCGCGAACAAGATCACCTCACCACGACCTCCACCTTCGCCCAGTTGGGTGTCGCCGAAGACCTGGCGGAAATACTCGAGCGGCAAGGCATCACCTCGCCCTTCCCCATTCAGGCCCTCGCCATTCCCGATGCTCTGAAGGGCCGGGATATCTGCGGCCGGGCCAAGACGGGCTCCGGCAAAACCCTTGCATTCGGTCTGCCAATCGTCGATCGCCTGCACAAGGCACCACCGCGACGACCGATCGCCCTCGTGCTGGTTCCGACCCGTGAACTGTGCGTGCAGGTGAGTGAAGCACTGGCACCACTATGCGAAACCCGCGGATTCTCGCTGCTCTCCATCTACGGCGGCGTGTCGATGAAACACCAGATCGACACGCTGGCACAGGGCGTCGAAGTGGTCGTGGCTACGCCCGGCCGTCTACTCGACCTGGCCGATCGAAAGGTCCTGTTCATCGATGACGTCGAGATGGTGGTGATCGACGAGGCAGACCAGATGGCCGATATGGGCTTCCTTCCGCAGGTTCGCTTTGCCATGCGTCAGATCAAGCGGAAGCACCAGACGTTCTTGTTCTCTGCGACGCTCGATGGGCCCGTCGGCAATCTCATCTCGAGTTACACAGACGATCCGGTGTTCCACGAGGTCAGCTCGGACACCGTCACCGTTGAGACTTCCGAGCACAGGTTCCTAGAGGTCCACCACATGGACAAGGCCAAGGTGGCCGCCCGCATCGCCGAAACCGCCGACCGCATGCTGGTGTTCGTCCGGACGAAGCGGGCGTGCGATCAAATCGCCCGTGACCTGCGAGCCCTCGGTGTTCAAGCCCGCCCGATTCATGGAGACCTCCCACAGCCCAAGCGAGAGCGAACGCTGGCCGAGTTCGCCAGCGGGAAGAGCCCGGTCCTGGTGGCCACCAACGTAGCCGCCCGAGGCCTCCACATCGACGGCGTCGACATCGTCCTGCACTACGACCCACCGGAGGACTCGCGCACGTACGTTCATCGGTCGGGCCGTACCGCCAGAGCGGGGGAAGAAGGTCTGGTGGTCACCATGATCGAATGGGATCAGATGGCAGCCATGCAACGAATTCAGCAGGAAGCCGGACTTGTCAAACCCATCGTCAAGATGTTCTCGAACGACGATCGGCTGGACGACCTGGCGGCATGGGACCAGCCGGACGGCGAAGGCGACGAGAAGCCGGCCGCGCCGGTCCGTCGCAGTGGACGGAGACGCCGCAAACAACGTCTCCTGTAGGAGCTCTCAGGCTCCGGGCGCACTCCGGTTCGGCCCGGCGAAGGTGGGATCCGAAGGAGGTAGACGTTCACGGCCTTCTTGCACGCCGATCACCGCTATCCCCGACGCCGAAACACCGATACCGGCGATAACCGCGAGCGTGCTGAACGCGCCTGCATCGGTGAATCCCCCTCCCATCAACGGGCCGATGGACCGGCCCATGGCCATCACACCTTGTGCGTCGCCTGCCCGTTCGTCGGCTGCCAGAGATCGCACCGCCAGCATCTGCAGCACTCCCGGCAATCCCATCCAGAATGCGAAGCCCCACCAGGCCATCCCGACGAAGAACCAGGCCGCATGGCCGCCTGCGATCGAGATGGCCACGGCCGGTCCGGCGCTGGCCAGCCACCAGCCGGGGCGACGGTGGTGGGCGGCGAGTCGGGCACCGGCCAGGCCGGCCGCCGCGTTCAACGAGAATGCCCACGAGGTCGCCACTGCGCTCAGGCCGAGCGTTGCTCTGGCCGCCACCGACGCGTAGACGAAGAGGCTCGAACCGGAGAAGGTCAGAAGGAACAGGGCGGCCAGGAGCACGCGGTTCGAACGAGATCGGCTGACGGCCTCCCTTCTGGTCATTCCGCCCCGGGTCTCGAGCCGGGCGATGGCACCGGGAAGCGTGGACAGTGCCAGCAACCCGTAGATGGCCCGATCGCCCCAGGTCGCCGTCGCCGAGACGAGCGGGGCGCCGACCATCGCCACTATCGGTCCAACTGCGGAGACTGCGGTCAGCGAACGGGGCTCGCGCATGGCGTCCGCCCAGGCGATCCAGGTGATCGCCCCGGCCGCCGACCCGGCCAGGAAGCGCAGAGCCAGCAGCAGCCAGAACTCCCCGGCCAGCACGCTCGCCACGTTGAGGGCGAAGAAGGCCCAGGCACTCCACTTGAGGATCCTCCCTGAGGGTGCGGTCAACCTCGGTAGGACGACGTTCACCAACGCGAACGCCCCGACCTGCACCACGGAGATCCCGCCCGCCAGTCCCTGAGACACGCCGAACCGAGTCGCGATTTCGGGAATCAAGAAGGGCGTGGCGCTGAACATGAGCGTCACTGCCGCGATACCCGTCAGGATGGCGATGGGTGCCTTGGGACGAATCGAGTAGAGGGAGCGAGCGGGTCCGAACATCACGCACGATTCTTGCACTACTTCAACGGGTGTCGTTCGGTGGCGATCCGTCCCGGCGGAAGAACGCGAGGACGGTAGCCTCGGCCCATGCACGGACTTCTATTTCAGGGCATCCGGAAGATCGAGTTCCGCGACGACCTCCCTGATCCAGTAATCGAACAGCCGACCGACGCGGTCATCGCGGTGAGCAGGGCGGGGTTGTGCGGGTCGGACCTCCACACCTACGAGGGCCGCGAAACGGCCAGACCGGGAGTTGTGCCGGGACACGAAGCCGTCGGAACGGTCATCCTGGTTGGAGACGAGGTGTCACGATTCTCAGTTGGCGACCGGGTGCTCGTCCCCTTCACCACCAGTTGCGGGATATGCCGTTGGTGCCGGCGCGGTCTGGCCGCTCGCTGCGAGCGGGGACAATTGTTCGGATGGGGTGACCCGGACGATTTGTCGGCACCTGCGGTACACGGAGGCCAGGCATCGATGCTGCGCGTGCCACTGGCCGACGGCACGCTGGTGGGGATCCCTGCAGGTGTCTCGGACCCTCAGGCCATTCTGCTGACCGACAACCTCCCCACCGGCTGGTACGCGGCAGAACGATCGGATCCGGTGACGGACGAGCCGGCGATGGTCGTCGGACTCGGATCGGTGGGACTCTCAGCGATCGTCTCCCTGCGGGCACTCGGCGCCGACCCGATCTTCGCGGTCGATCCGATGGACGATCGACTCGAGCAGTCGGCCCGGTTGGGAGCGGTCCCGATGAGCCCCGGCGACCCGGCAATACCCGACGATCTGCCATCAGTCATTGAGGCGGCGGGCACGTCGGCCGCCCAGGGGTTCGCGTTTCGGTCGGTACGCCCGGGCGGCACGCTCTCGGTGATCGCCGTACAGACCGAGCCAGCGTTTCCCTTCTCACCGATCGAGGCGTACGACCGCAACATCACCGTCCGGTTCGGACGGGCCCCGGTCCGGTCGGTGCTCGACCAAATCCTCCCAATGCTCGACGAGGGCCGGTTGACTGTGCCGGACGATGTCGTTGTGACACACCCGGAGGAACGGTTGCAGGATGGGCCCGACCTCTACCAAGCCTTCGCCGAGCGCGAGCCGGGTTTGATCAAAGCCCTCTTCGCCCCCTGAATCCTCCGTTTTCGCGCGGGATTCCCACCCTATGGGGTTCGATTCCCGCGCGAAAACGGGGTTTGGGGCCTAGCGGCGCTTGGCGGCGAGTTTGCGATCGCTCTCGGTGAGGTGGCGCTTGCGCACCCGGATGTTCTTCGGGGTCACTTCGACGAGTTCATCGTCGGAAATCCACTCGATGGCAGTCTCGAGAGTTAGATGACGCGCCGGCTTCAGCTTGATGGCATCGTCGGCGCCGGAGGCACGAACGTTCGTGAGTTGCTTGGCCTTGGCGGCGTTGGCCGGCATATCGGCCGGGCGCGAGTTCTCGCCGATGATCATCCCTTCGTAGACCTCCTCACCGGGTCCGATGAAGAGCTCCCCACGCTTCTGGAGGTTGTCGAGGGCGAAACCGGTCGATGTGCCGCGCCGATCGGAAACGATGGGCCCACCCTGGCGGTGTGGCAGCTCTCCCGCCCAGGGCATCCACCCGTCGTGGTGCTGATGCACGAGGCCCGTTCCGCGCGTAGCCGTCATCAGGAGTGACCGAAAACCCAACAGTCCCCGTGACGGGGCCACCAGGGTAACGATGGTCCGACCCCGATCGCCCGGCCGCATGTCGGTCACACTCCCCTTCCTGGGGGCGACCGCCTGCGTAACGGTCCCGACATACTCGTCCGGCACATCGACAACCGCACGCTCGAGCGGCTCGTGAGGTTTGCCGTCGATCTCCCGGAGAATCACCTCTGGACGGCTCACTTGCAGTTCAAAGCCCTCCCGCCGCATTGACTCGATCAGCACCGCCAGCTGCAGCTCCCCGCGACCCGCCACTTCGATCACCTCCGGTGAGGAGGTTGGGCCGATCCGGATGGAGACGTTGCCGAGTACTTCTCGCTCCAGGCGCTCCCTGATCTGACGTGACGTCAGGAAGTTGCCGTCCTTGCCGGCCAGAGGGGAGGTGTTCACACCAAACGTCATGCGCAACACAGGCTCATCCACTTCCAGGCGAGGAAGGGCCACCGGATTGTTGGCATCTGCGAGCGTATCCCCGATCTCGACCTCCGGGAACCCGGCGAGGACGAAGAGATCGCCGGCGATTCGCTCCTCGACATCGACCCGGTGGACACCTGAGAACCCCATCAACTGAGTCAGCTTCCGCTTGAGCGGCGGCTCCTCAACATTGGAGTGACAGAGGACGACCTGATCTCCGGCGCGCAAGGTCCCTTGCATCACGCGTCCGATGGCGAGGCGGCCGAGGTAGTCGGAGGCGTCGAGGTTCGTGACCAGCGCCTGCAACGGCGCGGCAGGGTCACCGGACGGAGCCGGAATCGTCTCGACGATGGCATCGAGCAGGGCCGAGAGGTCGTCGCCCTCGGCGGGAATGCCTGCTCCAAGGATGGCCCGCCCGAAACGGGCGACAGACGAGATGATCGGGAACTCGATGTGGTGGTCGGCGGCGTCGAGGTCGAAGAACAGCTGATAGATCTCATCAATTACCTCATCGACTCGGGCGTCAGGCCGATCAACCTTGTTGACCACTACAACCGCGGGGAGGTGGGCGTCCAGAGCTTTCGAGAGCACATAACGCGTCTGCGGCATCGGGCCCTCGGCGGCATCAACCAGCAGCAAGACGCCGTCGACGAGTGCCAGTGCTCGCTCGACCTCCCCACCGAAGTCGGCGTGGCCGGGTGTGTCGACGAGATTGATCCTGGCGCCCTTCCACTCAATCGAGGCGGCCTTGGCGAGGATCGTGATGCCCCGCTCGCGTTCCTGGTCTCCGGAGTCCATGACGCGGTCGACATGTACCTCGTGGTCGGAAAAGACCCCGGCGGCGTTCAACATGGCATCCACCAGTGTGGTCTTGCCATGGTCGACGTGCGCGATCAGCGCGACGTTGCGAAAGGGAGCAGCGGACATGAGAGACGAATGGTAGCCGTCCGGCACGCTTCCCCGTCCGCCGGCCCCAGGGAGGCGCCTCCCGAACCAGCTCCTGCGGCCGCCATCAAGCGGCGGTTTGACCCTCGAGGGGTGTGACCTTCCAGCGTGCGTATCCGATGTACCCAACAATGGCGCCGAGGACGACGTTGTTGGCGATGTTCGTGCCCTCGCCACGGCTCGCGTGCCAGATCGCTGCACCGATCATCACCGCGGCAAGGCCGAAGGCGGCCAGCACGGTCAGATTGGGCTGGATCTTGGTGAGTCCAGGCAATATGAGTCCCAGGCCCCCGAGGATCTCGGCGACACCGCTGACGGCGTGCAGACCATCTGACAACTCATACATCCAGGACATCAAATTCGGCAGCCCGTCGGGAACGACGAAGTGCGTGATCCCAATGGCCAGGAAATAGACACCGAACACGATCTGTAATACCCAAAGGGTCCGATTGGAGCCCATAGCCTTCCCCTCATTCGCGATCCCGTCAATATCCCGACGGCTACCTGATGGTAGTTGCAGCAGGGGGCCGGTGCAGGCTGGGGACGCCATGCGAAGGCGGAGGCGTGCAAGTCACCCCGAGGCGCCGCCAGCACCGTCGCATGGCACCTAATGGGGGTCTACGGGGCTTCTGCGGTTGTGGGAGTCTTGTGGCTGAGCCTGCTGGCCGGTGAGCACTGCCG
>JARGFH010000041.1 GCA_029210695.1 Acidimicrobiia bacterium | reverse complement strand
CCGAAGAAATCATTGCCAAAGTCAAACGAGGACGAGCCGCCCTCAACCAGATCACTGAATCCGCGACAGACCACTAGGTTCTATGTTCTGAGTTCTATGTGGCTCAACACGGTGGCGACCAGCTCGCCTACTACGCCTTGGTGATGAGCAGGTGGTCGTGTTTTCTGTGCGTCCTCTCCCAGCGTTAGCTGGGGGAGGTGGCCTGCCGCTGGCAGGGCGGAGGGGGTTTGCGGTGCCTGGAGCGAGTTCTAGGTTTTACGTTCTGAGTTCTGTGTGGCTCAGTGCGGCGGCCACCAACTCGCCTACTACGCCTTCTTTCGTGAAGAAGAAGTGGTCGCTTCCTTTCACGACCTCGACCTTCGCTCCGATCGAGGCGGCATAGTCCTCGACCTTGTCGACGGTGGTGAACTGGTCGTTGTCGCCGATGATCAAGGTGCGCGGCGCCGGGACGAGGTGCCGTATTTCAGGTAGTTCGAGTATGAGGTCGCTGCCGACCGGTGGAGCGATACCCGCGTAGGGCAGATCTGACCGGTGTTGGGCAGACCAGCGAAGGGCGATGACCGATCCGAAGGACCACCCGGCGATGCCGAGGGGAAGATCCGGGTGGCTGGTGCGGGCGAGCTCGACGGCGGCTTCGATGTCCTGCACCTCGCTCACGCCGCCTCCGTGGGAACCGTGGGAAGCGCCGACGCCCCTGAAGTTGAAGCGCAATACGGCGAAGCCTCGTTCGGTGAGGACGTTCTTCACCCGTCGCAGGAGGGGGGCGTCCATCGAGCCGCCCTGCAGTGGATGCGGGTGACATAGCACAGCAACTCGGTCGAAGTCATGGGGCACCGACCACCGGTGCTCCAGCGTCAAGCCGTCGGCGGTCAGGAGTGGAAGGGTCACCGGTTGAATCCCCGGTACCAGAACGTTGCCCCTTCGAGGATCCGCTCCACCGTCCCGCGCCGGCGCAAGTATTCCAGGTGCGCGAGGGTTTCCTGAATGGCCAGACGCTGCTCGAGGTGGTTGAGGTTGGGTCGGAACACGGAGCCCATCACCTCCCACGCCGTCTTTGGGCCCCACTTCAGCTCCTGCGTGATTGCCCCGATCCGGCGTTCGTGGTGAAGGCTGATCTGGCGGGCACGGGCTCGTCCCCGTTCGATCGTGGGTCCGTGGCCGGGGAGAACGATGCCGGGGTCGAGCAGCTCGACGCGCTCGATCGAGTTGAGATAGTCGCCGAGGTGGTCGTTGTCGTCTCCGTCGTAGGGAACGAACGGGGAGATGCCGGGCAACACGTGATCCCCCGCGAACAGCATTCCGCTGCGCGAGTCGAGCAGCGTGATGTGATTCGGCTGATGTCCGGGGGTGTAGATCACCTCGAGATATCGGTCGTCGCCCAGCGGGATCCGATCGCCGTCGGCAACCGGATGCGTCGGATTCATCGCCGTCGAATACCACTCTGGTTGCTCGAAGCCCGTTCGGAAACGTTCGATGATGTCGCCGGGGGCGCCGTTGGAGGCGACGATGTCGGTGAGGCGGTTCCGGCGGCTCTCCCAGTCGTTGTACCAGCGCACTTCTCCGGGCGTGGAATCGTGCATCACCCACTCTGCCCCGGTCTCTTCGACGAGTCGTTTGGCGAGGGCCATGTGATCGACGTGGAGGTGAGAGCCGATGAGGCGATGGAGGTCGGCGGTCGTGGCGCCGACCTGCTCGAGGCCGCGCAGGATGGCCTCGTAGCCGTCGTCTGTGTCGACGCCGCAGTCGAGCATCGTGAGGCCGTCTGTGCCTTCGAAGAGGTAGGCGTTGACCGAGCTGGGCGCAGTGAAAGGAAGCGGCAGCGTGAGGCGCCAGATACCGAAGCCGAGTGACTCGATGTGATCCATCAGCGGTGGGTCGTGGATTCCTTGACGACGAACGTGATGTCGAGGGTGACCGTGTAGTCAGATGGAGCGCCCGACGCGTCGACCGTTCCTCCGACCTCCACCACCCGGAAGGACTGGATGTCCGAGAGGGTCTCGGCGGCGCGGCCGAGCACACCGTTGATGGCGTCTTCGATCGAGTCGGGACAGCTACCGCTGAGTCGGACGGTCTTGGTGATCATGGGCTGACCTCGTTCCTACGGAGTTTCTGCGCAATGCAATGGTCGCTGGTGGTCCACAGTATTGCCGAGAAACCTTGATGCATTTTCTGCGCAATGCAATGGTCGCTGGCGGTTCACAGTATTGCGGAGAAACGGCTTCATGAGACGACCACCGCCAACCACACCGCCGAGGCGATGAGGATGATCAAGGCGGTGACGATCGAGGCGACGAGGAGAAACCGGGTCTGCATGAAGCCGCCAGCGTATCGCACCGGGGGCAGATGTTGCGCGTGGGGCTAATCTCGTCCCCAGACCCGACTTCCCGGAGGATTCGTGTACGACGTTGTGATCGTTGGTGGTGGGCCGGCCGGATATGCCGCCGCACTCTATGCCCACAACTACGGCTTGGAGACCGCGCTCGTCGAGAAGGACGAAATCGGCGGGACCTGCCTGTTGCGCGGCTGCATACCTGCCAAGGCGTGGCTCCAAGCAGCCGAGGTGTTCACAACCGTGGCCGGGGCTGCCGAGTTCGGTGTGCAGTCGAGCGAACCGTCGTTCGACTGGGGAACGGCCCTGGCCAGAAAACAACGAATCGTGGACGGTCTCGTCAAGGGTCTGTCCGGGCTGTTGAAGCAGCGCAAGGTTCAGGTGATCAACGGCTTCGGACGTCTCGATGGTGCCCGCCGGGTCGTCGTCAACGACGGTGAACAGGTTCTCGAGGCCAGGAATGTGATCGTCGCTACCGGATCCGTGCCCCGCTCGATTCCCGGCTACGACTTCGACGGCGTGCGCATCGTGAACTCCGACCATGCTCTCGACTGGGAGACCCGGCCGGAGCGGGTGGCAATCATCGGGGCCGGTGCGATCGGGTGCGAGTTCGCCAGCCTCCTGGTCGATCTCGGTAGTGACGTCACCCTCTTGGAACTCATGGACCAGATCGTGCCGGGTGCAGACGCCAAAGCTGCCGGGGAACTCCGCAAACACCTCAAGCGGCGCGGGGTCAAGATCCACACTGGGGTATCTGTCGGTGAACCGGTGATGACCGATGCAGGCGTCATTGTGCCGTTCGGGGAAGACTCGGCGGAGGTCGATGTGGTGCTGGTGGCGGTCGGTCGGGCGCCGGTCACCTCAGGAATCGGACTCGAAACCACCAGGGTGCAGGTCGACCGCGGATACGTTCTCGCCGACCTGACGACGATGCAGACCGGTGAGCCGGGGGTCTATGCGGTGGGCGACCTCCTGGCCGGGACCCCACAACTTGCCCACGCCGGGTTCGCCGAGGGCATCGCGGCAGTCACGCACATTGCTACCGGACAGGCGGCCGGTCCCGACTACCGGGCGATTCCGCTGGTCGTCTATACCCACCCGGAGATGGCCGAAGTCGGCCTGACGGAGGCGGCCGCCGCTGCCCAGGGACTCGAAGTGGAAACGTATTCGCATAGCTTCCTCGGAGTGGGTCGCGCCCAGATCATCGGGCAGAACCAGGGTCTCGTGAAGCTCGTGGTCCAGAAGGATGGGCCCATTCTCGGCGCCTCGGTGGTCGGCCCGCAGGCCGGTGAGATGATCCACGAGTTGATGTACATAGTGGGGTGGGAGGCCCTTCCTGAAGAGGCGGCCGCGTTCATTCACGCCCACCCGACGCTGTCGGAAGCGGTGGGGGAGACGCTCCTGACCTCGACGGGACGCAGCCTCCATTGACGGCGGCGGCCGGAAACTTCCGTTTTCGCGCGGGGATCCCACCGTATATGGTGCGATCCCCGCGCGAAAACGGTTTGTTGGGTCGGAATGCTGGGTCCGGCAGTATCGTTGAGGGTAGAGATTGCATGATGAGAGGAAACCGATAACGCATGGCCACCACGGTCTCCATGCCACAACTCGGCGAAACGGTCACCGAGGGAACCATTTTGAGCTGGCCGAAGAAGGTCGGTGATACGATCGCCGTCGACGAGGTGCTCGTCGAAATCTCGACCGACAAGGTCGATACCGAGATCCCGTCGCCGGTCGGCGGCGTGATCCTCGACATCCTGGTTCCCGAAGGCGAGACCGTCGTCGTCGGAACCGATCTGATTGTCATCGGTGAGGCCGGTGAGGAGCCGGCCACCCCCGCCGCCCCCCAGGCGGAGCCCGCCGCAGTCGTCGCCGAGCCCGCGCCGGCTCCGATGGTGCCGCCCGAACCGTCGCCGGTTGCTGAGCCGAGTGCGGCGACGCCGGAAACCGCGCCGCAGCCCGCTCCGGCGGCCCCCGTCGTCGTTGAATCCACCGAGGGCCTGTTCCTCTCTCCCGTGGTGCGCAAGCTTGCCCGCGAGCACAACCTCGATCTCAGTTCCGTCACCGGGACGGGCCGGGACGGGCGGATTACCCGCAAGGACGTCGAGGCCCTGATTGAAACGGGCGTGGCTCAAGTGCCTACGACTCCATCAGAAGCGCCGGTGACACCGCAGGTCGCTCCGGTGGCAGCCGTTTCGCCGGCCGCTCCCGCTGCGGCCGAGCCCGCCGCGGTCGAGCCCGCCGACATCCCGCTGCTCGAAGGTGACGAAGTGCGGGATCTCGACCGGCTGCGGGTCCGCATCGGTGAGAACATGATCCACGCCAAACAGACGGCCGCCCACGTGTGGACGTCTGTAGAGGTCGACTACACGCGAGTAGAACGGATCCGGCAGGCGCACAAGGCCGAGTTCAAAGAGGCCGAAGGTTTCTCGCTCACCTACCTGCCGTTCATCGCCCGGGCCACGATGGATGCGCTCAAGGCGTTCCCGGTGGTCAACAGCTCGTTCTACCTCGAACAGAAGAAGGCAGTGTTCCATCGGACGGTCAACCTCGGCATCGCCGTGGACATGGACCAGAAGGGGCTGCTGGTCGCTTCGATCCGGGACGCGGACGGTCTCCGCCTCGTCGGTCTGGCCAGGAGGATCCGCGACATCGCCGTGCGCGGCCGGGCCGGTGAACTCGGCCTCGACGACATCACCGGGTCGACCTTCTCGATCACCAACCCCGGCCCATTCGGGTCGTTCATGTCTGCGCCGATCATCAACGTGCCGAACACCGGCATCCTCTCCACGGAGACGGTCGTCAAGCGGCCGACGGTGATCACCGGACCCGACGGAGCCGACATGATCGCCATTCGGCACATCGGCTACCTCGGATTGACCTGGGATCACCGGGCATTCGACGGGTCGACGGCAGTGCTGTTCCTCCGCCGCATCAAAGAGAACCTCGAAACATGGGATTGGGAGCAGGAACTGGCGTGAAGCGCGGGTCGCGAGTCGCGGGTCGCGAGTCGCGGGTCGCAACTCCCGGCGGCCCCCCTACCCCCGAGCCCTCCGGGCTCGGCGGTACTTTCCCCCCTCCGGGGGGACCGACCCCGCGGGTCGCGGGTGGCGAGTCGCGAGTCGAAACTTCCGGCGGTACCTTCCCCCCGGAGGGGGGACCGACCCTGCGGGTCCGGTGGCTCGGGCGACTCCCGTATGCCGAGGCGTGGGACCTCCAGAGAGCCTTCTGGGACGGCCGGACGTCGGGACGATCCACCTGGGATTACCTTCTGCTGCTCGAGCATCCCCACGTCTACACGATCGGTCGCCACGGCGACTCCGGCAACCTGCTCGTCTCCGATGAGCGACTGCGAGTGCTCAACGCAGAGCGCTACGACGTCGATCGGGGCGGTGACATCACCTACCACGGCCCCGGCCAGCTCGTCGGTTATCCGATCATCGAACTGGAGGATCCCAAGAAGATCACCGCCTACGTCGATCGGATGCAGGAGGCGCTGATCCTGACTCTGGCCGGGTTCGGCATCGATGCCTGGGCAGAGGCGGGCTTCACCGGTGTCTGGACGGCCGGTGGCAAGATCGCCGCCATCGGGGTGCGGGTCTCGAGGGGCGTCACCATGCACGGGTTCGCCCTCAACGTGGATCCGGATATGAGCTATTTCGCTCACATGCACCCGTGCGGGATCACGGACCGGTCGGTGTCCTCGATGACTGAAATTCTCGGTCGGCGGGTGTCAGTTGAAGAAGTTGTCGAACGCCTCGTCCCAGCCTTCGCGTCGGTATTCGGGTACCGGGACCCGGAGATCCAGCTCGGCGCCTTCACTCGCAGTCAGGGTCGACCGCCCGACTTCGAGGTCGACCGCCTCGTCGAACAGGGAACGTTCTCGTCCGAGCGCCGCCATGAGGTACCGGTCACGCGTAAGGGGGGGTTGCTGCCCGGCGAACCGGAACGGCCGGAATGGATGAAGGTCAGAGCCAATCTCGGAGCGGAATACCGCGACGTCAAGAAGCTCATGCGCGGTCTCGACCTGCACACGGTGTGTGAGGAGGCCGGCTGCCCGAACATATTCGAGTGCTGGGAATCGGGGACCGCCACGCTCATGATCCTCGGGGACACCTGCACGAGGGCCTGCAGCTTCTGCAACGTGCTCACGGGCAAGCCAACCGAACTCGACGTCCTGGAACCATTCAGGGCGGCAGAGGCGATCCGCGACATGGGCCTCGAGCACGCGGTGATCACCGCCGTCGACCGGGACGATCTCCAAGATGGAGGAGCAGAGATCTGGGCGGAGACGATCCGGCAATCCCGCCGGCTGAGCCCTTCGACTTCGATCGAGGTGCTGATCGGAGATTTCAAAGGGGACCGGCACGACCTCGCCACCGTCATGGCCGAGCAGCCGGACGTGCTCAACCACAACACGGAAACGGTGCTGCGTCTTCAAAGGGATATCCGCACCGCCGCTAACTACGGACGGTCGCTGACCCTGCTCTGGCGAGCGAATGCATTGCACCCGGAGGTGGCCGTCAAGTCGGGGCTCATCGTTGGGATGGGCGAAACCGAGGAGGAAGTGCTAGGTGCCCTGGCCGATCTGCGGGCGGTAGGTGTCGAGATCGTCACGATCGGGCAGTACCTCCGACCGACGGCCAGGCACCGGCCCATTCACCGCTACGTACACCCCGACGAGTTCGCGAGGTACAAGGCCAACGGAGAAGGCCTCGGTATCCGCCATGTTGAATCCGGCCCGCTGGTGCGGTCCAGCTACCACGCCAAGGATGCCGCCCGCGTTGCGAGCGGAGTCGGGGCCAGGCCATGAATCCCTTCGCCGATCGGGTCGATCGTGCACGATCGCTGATGATCGAGCGCAACCTCGACGGGCTCCTTCTGTCGGTGGGCGCAGACCTTCCGTACTTCACCGGTTACGAGGCAATGCAGACCGAGCGACTCACGATGCTTGTCCTTCCCGCGGATGGGGACCCGGTGCTATTCGTTCCGGAACTCGAAGCGTCGCGCGTTGAGCGCCACGGCGACCTGTTCGAAATCCGACCCTGGTCGGAACGCGAGGATCCGGTCGCGCTCGTCTCCGATGCGATCTCCGCTTGGCGACACGGGCTGATCGGCGACCACACCTGGGCGACGTTCGTGCTCGGCCTCCAGGAGCGACTGCCCGGGTTGTTGCTCGGCAGAGCGTCCGAAACAACTCGTGAACAGAGAATGCGGAAAGACACGGCCGAAATCGACGCGCTCCGGCGGGCCGGACAAGCCGCCGATCGGGTAGTGGCCCGCCTTCGGGAGACGCCATTCGCCGGACGCACCGAGCGTGAGATGGCGCGGATGATCGCCGAGATGACGGTCGAAGAAGGCCATCAGGTGGCCGAGTTCGGGATCGTGGCCTCCGGTCCGAACGGAGCCTCACCGCATCATGAGTCGGGTGAGCGAATCATCGAAGCCGGCGATGCAGTGGTAGTTGATTTCGGGGGGCGTTTCGACCGTTACTACTCGGACACGACCCGGAACTTCGTGGTCGGTGCCCCGCCGGATGGCTACCTCGCCGTTTTCCAGGCGGTTCGAGCGGCGCACCGCGCCGCGGTTGAGGCCGTTCGGCCCGGTGTGACCGCCGGGTCGATCGATGCAGCAGCCCGTGCGGTCATCGCTGATGCAGGCTTCTCTGAGTACTTCATTCATCGGACCGGGCACGGCATCGGCCTCGAGGTACATGAACACCCCTACATCGTCGAAGGAAACGGCCTCTTGCTCGAGCCGGGAATGTCTTTCTCTATCGAGCCGGGGATTTACCTTCCCGGCCAATTCGGGGTACGCCTCGAGGACATCGTGGTGGTAACAAACGATGGCGTTGACCGGCTCAATCGTTCAGAACTCGACCTCGCTCCGGTCGGTTGAACGAGTGGTGCTGAGGAGAAGCCGGGTGGACCCGTCCCGAATCAAGGTTCCTTGCATTCATGACTGAGGGGCAGGTGCCGAGGGCGGTAGATCAAAGCGGGTTTCATTGCCCTGCCTGCGGAACGAGCGCAGACTCATTTGGCGAGGGACCAGGCGGGCGCCCCAACGCCCGTTGCCCGACGTGCGACTCACTGGAACGGCACCGGGTCTTGGTGGCGCTGCTCGAGCGGATCCGACCGGTGCTTGGCACCGTCAATGGGGTCCTCGAGATCGCTCCGCAGCCTCAGATTCGCCGGTACCTGGAGTCAGCCGGAATCCGCTACGTCGGGCTGGACCTCGAGTCCAAACTGCCGATCGATATCCAGGCTGATGCCACCATGCTCCCGTTTCGCGACGGCACCTTCGACGTCATCATCTGCTACCAGGTCCTCGAGCACATCCCCAACGATCTGACAGCTCTGGAGGAGATGGCTCGAGTCCTGTCGGCAGGAGGCGTTGCCTTCATCCAAGTTCCACGCCGCCGGGGGCATCCCACGATCGAAGACCTGGATGCCGACGAAGCGACGCGCACCCGGCTCTTTGGTCAGGCCGATCATGTTCGCTACTACGGCAACGACTTCGAGGCTCGGGCCGAGCGCCACGGTCTGCGACTGGCCGCCATCCGTCCGACCGATCTGTTGACCTCAGAGGCCGTTACCCGATTCGGTGTCGACCCGAACGAGGAACTGTGGGTAGGCCGAACACTCCAGCGGAGCGGCTCAGACGCGTCCGAACTCGACGTTCAGCTCATCCTCGATCGAAGTCGACAACAGGTCGAAGCAGCCGAGCAGGCTGCCGCCAAGTGGCAGACAGCTTACGAACGACTCGCCGGCCATCCCGTCGTACGCCCGCTCCTTCGAGTCAGGAAGCTGCTGCGCTCCCGACGCTGACCGAACCGGCTTGTCCCGAGGTTGCGCAAGCTCCGGATTGCTCCCCTTGAGCGAGTTCGACTCGATTCCAGGCAGATTCATCCTTTGAGGCCCTTTAGGTTTTTCTTGAGGTGCCGATAACCCGGAGTAGTCGAGGCTGCGCTGGTCAATGACTCATAAACGTCTGTCCATCTCACTGGTATTTGCCATCCTGTTCCAGGTCTGGATAGTTGCACCCGCCTCCGCCGCCTCTGTTGTTGATGTCGAAGCATGCTTCGTGGACGCCATCAATGCTGATCGAGTGGCCCAGGGCGCCAACCCGGTGGAGCTCGATAGCCAGCTAGTGGCGTACGCCCGGGACCATTCTGCTGCGATGCTGGCAGCAGGCGGGTTGTTCCACTCGACACCTGCTGAGCTGAACCCGGTGTTGCCGGACGGATGGACCAGTTGGGGAGAGAACGTCGGGTACGCCGCTGATTGCGGCCGGCTCCACCAGGCTTTCATGGATTCACCGGGTCATCGAGCCAATATCCTCAACCCGGATTCAACCAGGGTGGCAGTGGGAGTGCTCGTCTCGTCGGGCTATGTCTGGGCCACCGAGGTGTTCTACAGCCATCCCGACCCCCTGGCCGGATTGCCCCCATTCTGGGATGACGACGGGTCGGTTCACGAAGAGAACATCATCATTCTGTATGACCGGGGAGTCAGCGGTGGGTGCGCCGACGGTCAGTTCTGCCCGGAAGATCTGCTGACCCGCGGTCAGATGGCGGCGTTCCTGGCCCGGGCGCTCGATCTGCCTGCTGCAACGGTGGATTTCTTCTCGGACGACGACGCCAGTTTCTTTGAAGACGACATCGATGCGATCGCGGCCGCCTCGATCACGTCGGGATGCGCTCCCGGTGAGTATTGCCCCAACGATCCGCTGACGCGCGGTCAGATGGCGGCGTTCCTGGTCCGGGCGCTCGACCTGCCTGCCACAACCACCGACTACTTCTCAGACGACGACGGCAACCGGTTTGAGAACGAGATCAATGCGCTGGCGGCAGCCGGGATCACGACCGGCTACTCCGATGGTCAGTATTGTCCGAACGGTTTGGTGACCAGGGCTCAGATGGCCTCTTTCCTCGTGCGCGGGCTTGGCTGGTAGCACCCGGATCTCGTCCTAGCGATCCTGCCCTAATCTCTTTCTGTCGATCTCGAGAGGAACCCACGTGTCGATCGAGCAATTTGCTGTGAATACGATCAAGGGACTGGCCATGGATGCAGTCCAGAAGGCCAATTCCGGACACCCGGGCATGCCGATGGGTATGGCCGACCTGGCGGTGGTGCTCTGGTCGAAGTTCCTGGTGGTCGACCCGGACGATCCGACCTGGATCGACCGGGACCGGTTCGTGCTGTCCAACGGGCATGGATCCATGCTCCTCTACTCGCTCCTCCATCTCTCCGGGTTCGCTTTGTCGTTGGATGACCTCAAGAGCTTCCGGCAGTTCGGTTCGAAGACGCCTGGGCATCCTGAACGAGACCCGGAACTCGGGATCGAGACGACCACCGGGCCTCTCGGCCAGGGTTTCGGCACTGCGGTCGGACTGGCCATCGCCGAGGAGCATCTTCGGGCGACGTTTGGCGAACCGCTCGTCAACCACCGGACCTTTGCCTTCGTGTCTGACGGCGATCTCATGGAGGGCATCTCTGCGGAGACGGCATCTATCGCGGGGCATCTGGGCCTCGGCAAACTCACCTACTTCTACGACGACAACGACATCTCGATCGACGGCTCCACCGACATCACGTTCACGGAGGATGTACCCGCCAGGTTCGCGGCGGTCGGCTGGCATACCCTGGAGATCGACGGACACGACCATAGGGCCATCGAGGAGGCAACGCGTGAGGCGCTGGCGGCGGCCGACCGCCCGAGTCTCATCGTTGCTCACACCCATATCGCCCACGGCGCGCCGACGATGCAGGACACCTCGAAATCGCATGGCTCTCCGCTGGGTGAGGCCGAGATCCGGGCGACGAAGGAAGCGATGGGCTGGCCGGTCGGCGAATCGTTCTACGTGCCGGAGGAGGTCTACGCGTTCTTCGCATCGGCAATGGACCGGGGCCGCAACGTCCACACCGCCTGGCGCGACCGATCGGCAGCCGCCCTGGAGGCAGACGCCGAAGTAGCGGCACGGTGGCAAATGCAATTCGGCTCGAGTCCCGTCGCCCTCGAGAGCCCCGATTTCGAGCCGGGCGGCTCCCTGGCGACGCGGGCGGCGAGCGGCAAGCTGTTCGACCAGATCGCCGATAGGGTTCCCGGATTCATCGGCGGCGCCGCCGATCTCGTAGCCTCGACGAACACCCGCATTTCGACGTCGGGGTCATTCAGCCGGGAAGACCGAACCGGACGCAACATCCACTTCGGTATCCGGGAGCACGGTATGGCCGCCATCGTCAACGGCCTGGCGATCCACGGAGGGCTCCGGGCCTACGGTTCGACGTTCCTGGTCTTCAGCGATTACATGCGACCGGCCATCCGGCTCAGTGCCCTGATGAGTGCGCCCAGCATCTCTGTGTTCACGCACGATTCGATCTTCCTCGGCGAGGATGGACCGACCCATCAGCCGATTGAACACATCGCGGCATTGCGGGCAATCCCGAACCTCTGGGTGATTCGCCCGGCCGATGCGGGAGAGACGGTGGAGGCCTGGGAACTGGCGCTCAATCGCCACGACGGCCCGACCGCACTGGTGTTGACCAGACAAGGGGTGCCGACCCTCGATCGGCCGCCTGGTGGCGTGGCGCGGGGTGCGTATGTGCTGCGGGATGGCTCCGATGTCGTGGTTCTGGCCACCGGTTCCGAGGTGTCAACGGCGCTCGAGTCGGCCGGCCTATTGGCCGAACGAGGCATATCGGCGCGGGTCGTGAGCATGCCGTGCTGGGAGGCGTTCGACCTCCAGGACGACCCGTACCGGATCGGTGTGCTGGGTACCGGTCTGCCGGTCGTCTCGTTTGAGGCCGGGTCGACGTTCGGATGGGACCGCTATGCCGATGTGACGGTCGGCATCGATTCGTTCGGTGCCTCGGCACCCGCCGGCGTGCTGCGCTCTCAGTTCGGCTTCACCGCGGAGGCCATCGCGGCAGCAGTGGCAGAGGCAGTGGTTTGAGCGGCTCAAGTCAGGAGCCGAGGAAGCCGATTAGTAGGCATGAGTAACCGCGCCCCGGGGGGAAAATCATGAAGTTCACAAAGCGGCTCTCAGTCGTCTTGCTCGTCGTTCTGGCTGCGTCGATCATGCCGGCGGTCGAGCACGTGTCCGCCGTCACGGCTCCTGATCGGCCGACGCTGTTTGGGATGGCTACGTCTGATTGGCGCAATCAGATTCCGATCTTCACAGAGAAGGCCGGCAAGTCTCCCGCTCTATTCCAGACGTATTGGACGCTTCAGAACACTCACGCAGCAGATCTCGATTGGTATTCGCGCGAGTTGGACACTCACCGCGGCCTGGGAGTAACCACGTACGTGGAGTTGACGACCGACAACCTCGCCGCATTGGTGTCGGGAGCAGACGACCCTGCCATCTCCAACCTCGTTAGCGGGATTGGAGCCTGGCTAGGCGCTTCACCATCGCACAATCTCTTGATCGCCCCCCTACCCGAGGCCAACCTGTCCGGCGCCCCCTGGAGCGGCGATCCGGCCGGCTACAAGGCCGGCTACCTGCGAATCTGGAACGCCTTTCGCTCGGCGGGGTACGGAGCCGATCAGGTCGCCTTTGTCTTCTCGATGAACGGATGGTCGTCCGGTTCCTTTACCTACGACCAGTTCTACCCCGGCGATGATTTCGTGGAGATCATCGGTTTCAGCCGGTTGAACCGCAATGACCCCTGGAGGGACTACGAAGACGTGTTCGTTCAGCACATGCTGGACATGCAGGAGACGGTTTCGTACACCAAGCCGATCCTCGTTACCCAGGCCGCCACCGTCGGCAACGGGACAGGCGGTAAGGAGGCATGGCTTGCGGAGATGTTCGCCCGCCTGCCCGCTGAGGACCAGGTCATCGGGGTGATCTACTTCAATCGCAAGAAGACCGAAGGTGTTCCGCTGACAACTTACGACTACCGGATTCTAGTCGACGGAGTGCTCAGTTCGGCTGTGCAGTCGGGCTACTCCGCCTGGGATGCACCAACGGAAGCAGGCTGGATCTTCGATGGTCGCATGGACGCCTGGGTGGCTGCCAGGGAACAGTTGTACCGCTTCCCGGATGCGCTCGGCTCGCCGTTCCTCACCGACATCCTGTGGATGGCGGACCAGGGGATCACACAAGGGTGCGCGGTCGACCGATTCTGTCCGAATGCTCCCGTGACGCGTGCACAGATGGCCACGTTCCTCGATCGGGCCCTCTCGTTCAAGGCGACCTCGTCGGACTTCTTCACGGATGACAATGGCTCCGTGCACCAGGCAGCAATCAACCGGATGGCGGCCGCCGGGGTCACCCTCGGCTGTGGAACCGATCTGTACTGCCCGGACAACTCGATCACTCGTGCACAGATGGCTTCCTTCCTTTCCCGGGCACTCGGATTGCCGGCAACGGGGACGGACTACTTCAGCGACGACGGGTCATCTCCGCATCAGGGCAACATCAATCGAATCGCCGAGGCCGGGGTGACGCTGGGATGCGCCACCGGTCTCTACTGCCCGCAGCAACTCGTGACGCGCGGTCAGATGGCCGCCTTCCTCCATCGGGCACTCGCTCCAACGGGCTGAGTCTCGAGGAACCCGGGGCCCCCTGGGGTGAGCAGGGCAGGCGAGTTCCACCCGACTCGCCGTATCCATGTGCAGGCGTAGACTGGCGCATTCATGGCGACTGTCACTTCTTCGGATCGACCCGGATTAGCGGGATGGAGGTCCTACCTCCGCGACTTGTGGTCGCGGCGTGAGTTCGCCTGGTTCCTCGCTTCCGGCAACCTGAAAGCACGGAACGCCTCCACCGCCCTCGGCCTGGCGTGGTGGGTCTTGAATCCCCTCATCATGGCCGGGGTCTACTTCCTGGTCTTCGGATTCATCTTCAACGCCAGACAAGGTGAGGAGCAGTACCTCGCCTATCTCCTCTCCGGCATGTTCGCCTTCAACTTCATGACCATGTCGATGACGGGAGGCGCCAACAGCATCCTGGCGAACTCCAAGCTCCTGATCAACGTCCGGTTCCCACGCTTGATCCTTCCGATCTCGGGCCTGGCGGAAGCCCTCTACGGGTTCCTTTCGTCGTTGCTGATCTTCTACGTGATCGTCTGGCCGGTCGATGGTGTCCACCCGACCATGTGGGTATTCCTGCTCCCGGTGGTCGTCGTATTGCAGACCGTCTTCAATCTGGGACTTGCTGCGCTCACCGCTCGGCTTGCCGTCCCGTTTCGTGACATCAACAACCTGATCCCACACCTGAACCGCCTGTGGATGTACCTCTCGCCGATCATCTGGCCGATGAGTTTCGTGGCCGACAAACCCGAGTGGTTCCAATGGGCGCTTCGTTTGAACCCGATGTACTCGGTGATCGTCTGCTATCGGACCGCACTCATGGGTCGGGAATTCGAGCCGGAAATGCTCATTGTGGCGGCGTTGTGGGCCGTGGTGATGGGCGTTGTCGGGGTGTTCGCCTTCGTCCGCTACGAGGGCAATATGGTGAGGCACCTGTGACCGATCCTGCGATCAAGGCTCACGACATTGGCGTGAAGTTCAGGCCGTACCTCGACCGGAGTCCGACGCTGCGGAGAACGATCGGCAAGCGCCAGCACAAAGCGGTGCAAGAGGTGGTCGCGCTCGACGGCGTGTCGTTCGAGATCGACAAGGGCGAGGCGTTTGGCATCATTGGAGCCAACGGGGCCGGCAAGAGCACCTTGCTGAGGGTTCTGGCTCGTACTCTGCGACCCGATCGGGGCAGTGTGGAGGTCCGCGGGAAGATCTCGACGCTCTTGCAGTTGGGCGTCGGGTTCAACGCCGAGCTATCGGGCAGAAGGAACATCTACCTGGGATCACTGGCGGCCGGTCTCAGGAAGGCCGAGATCGACGAGTTGTACGACGACATCGTCGACTACGCCGGGTTGCGCGATGCTATTGATCGGCCCCTCAAGACCTATTCATCCGGCATGTTCTCGCGACTCGCCTTCTCGATCAGCATGTACATGAAGCCGGACATACTCTTGCTGGATGAGGTCCTGGCGGTCGGCGACCAGGCGTTCCAGGACAAGAGCCTTCAGTCGATGCAGGAACTTCTCGATCGGGCGGGCACGATCGTCTTCGTGTCTCACTCATTACCCCGGGTGGCGGAGTTCTGCGACCGGGCGATGTGGCTTTCCGAGGGAACCGTGCGCGGTATCGGCGAGGCCGAGTCTGTCGTTGGCAGGTATCGAGACGCGGTGACTCTGGGCTAGGCCGGACCAGAGACGCCCCGATCGGCGTCGAGCCCGTTCCTGGATCCGATCTGTGAGGTCAACGGGGCTCGTTCTCAGAGCCGGGGGCGTGCGCGGGTCGGAGCTCGGCACGGCGTCCTTCCAGGTAGAGAGGGCGGCCTCGAACCTCGTCCAGTGTTCTCCATACGTATTCGCCGAGGAACCCGAGCGCCATGAGCATGAGGCCGCTCATCAGCGATGAGATGACCATCAGCGAAGCCCAGCCTGAGATCGGAATCTGACCGAGTAGGCCGCGCACCATTGTGATACCGCCGAATATGAGGCCAAAGGCTCCAACGATGACTCCGGTGAGTGATAGGAGCCGGATCGGCGCCGCCGAGAACGCCGTCAACATGTCGACGGCCAACTTGGCCCGCTTCCTGAATGTCCAGCCGGAGGATCCGTCCTGCCGTTGGCCCCGCTCGTACTCGATGCTCGTTTGGCTGAATCCGAGGTTGAAGATCAGCAGGAAAACCGAGGTATTGCGCTCCTGATAGCTCAGCAGCGCTTCGACGACCAATCTGCGCATTGCCACGAAGTCAAACCCGGAAGGCGGATAGTCGAATCCGGTCAGAGTCCGAAAGAGCCGGTAGTAGGTTCCGGCCAGCAGGCGGGTCAGAATCGGATCGTGGTCCCGGCTGCCACGCTGACCCCACACGACGTCGATACCCGGTTGAAGAGCTGCCAGAAGCTCCGGGATGATCTCCGGCGGATCCTGGCCGTCGGCCGCCATAACGATGACAATCTCGCCCTTGGCGTGATCCAGCCCGCAGCGAATGGCGGAGTGCGATCCGACATTGCGAACCAACTGAATGACCGAACCGCCGTTCCCGCCTGCGAGGTGCTCTGCCGCTCTGTCGAAGGTGGCATCAGAGGAACCGTCGCTCACGACGACGACCTCCAGGTCCGCCGCACTGGATAGATGCGACCTCGCCATTTGCAGGATCCGGTCGAGGGTCGAGACGATTGAGGTGGCTTCGTTGTAGGCCGGCAAAACGACCGAGATCTTGGGCTGCAATGACGTCCTCTGGAGGCTGGCCACGACCATACCACTGCGACCTGATGGCCGGGCCCATGCTCCCATCAGTTAGGCTCCCACCGGATCTGCCAATTGTCACGCGGCGGGTTCATTACTGCCAGTTGTGTCCTCGAGGAGTGTCGGATGAAGCCTGTTGGTGTTGCCGTTGTCGGAGCGGGGTACTGGGGCCCAAACCTGGTGCGGAATTTCGCTGCACACAATTCGACCGATGTGCGGTGGGTTTGCGATCTGTCACTCGAAAGGGCCGCCAGAACCGTCGGGCCTCTAGCGGGCGTCAAGGCCACGGTCGACCTTCAGGAAGTGCTGGCCGATCCCGAGGTGGAGGCCGTGGCAATCGCCACACCGGCGGGAACTCATGCAGCTCTGGCGGCCGCTTGTTTTGAGGCAGGCAAGCATGTTCTTGTCGAGAAACCTCTCGCCCGGACGGTGGAAGAAGGCGAGCGGATGGTGGCCACGGCCGAGAGCCTCGGGCTGGTGCTGATGACAGATCACACGTTCTGCTACACCGGGGCCGTGCGAAAGATACGGGATCTTGTTAAGAGCGGCTCTCTGGGTGATCTGCAGTACTTCGACTCTGTACGGATCAACCTCGGCCTCATTCAGTCCGACATAGACGTCTTCTGGGATCTGGCACCGCACGACTTGTCGATACTGGACTTCATCCTTCCAGACGATGTTGTACCTCTCGGTGTGTCTGCGCAGGGTGCAGACCCTCTTGGAGTAGGGCACCCGTGCGTCGGGTTCTTCTCTCTGCCGCTCTCCAACGGTTCCATCGCCCATGCCCACGTGAACTGGCTGAGCCCTACCAAGGTCCGGACAACGACCGTCGGTGGGTCGAAGAAGATGCTCGTTTGGGATGATTTGAAACCGGCGCAGCGAATCAGCGTGTTTGACACAGGTGTCGAACTCGAGCCTCTCGACGACCAGGCGCGACGCCGTACCCTGGTGTCGTACCGCACGGGCGAAATGGTGGCCCCGGTTCTGGATGAATCCGAGGCGCTGAAACTCGTTGCTGGGGAGTTCGCCTCTGCAATCCGGGAGGGAAGAGCCCCTTTGACGGACGGCAGGGCCGGCCTACGAGTCTTGAAGGTACTCGCGGCTATTCACGACAGCCTGGCGGCAGGCGGGGCCACGATTCCGCTCGACTTGGATGCGTGACTGCCATGACCAGCGGACGTCCGGCGTTCAGAGCAGAAAACCAGGTCATCTCTCCAGATGTGGAGCTTGGTGACGGAGCACGAGTTTCCTCATTCGTCAATCTATACGGTTGCCGTATCGGCGAGGACACCACGATCGGAGCCTTCGTCGAAGTGCAACGGGGCGCAGTGATCGGCAGGGCCTGCAAGATCTCGAGCCACACGTTCGTTTGCGAAGGCGTCACGATCGAGGATGAGTGTTTCATCGGCCACGGTGTGATGTTCACCAACGACAAAACCCCTCGGGCCACCCGCCCTGATGGCACTCCGCAGGGGTCAGATGATTGGACCTTGGAGCCGACCGTCGTCAAGAAGCGCGCATCGATCGGATCGGGGGCCATCATCCTGGCTGGAGTGACCATCGGCGAGGGGGCAATGGTGGGTGCCGGGGCCATCGTTACCCACGACGTTCCAGACGGTGCACTGGTAGTAGGTGTGCCCGGCCGGGTCGTCGGAGCCGCGCCGGACATGGAAGGAGCATCATGAACGTCCCATTTCTCGACCTGGGGGCGCAACACCGTCCTTTGCGGAGCGAGATTCTGGCCGCCTGGGAAGAGGTCTACGACGCGACCCGCTTCGTGGGCAGCCGCGAGGTCAAGGCCTTCGAGTCGTCATTTGCCGAGGCTCACGAAACCGCTCACTGCGTCGCCGTGAGCTCGGGAACCGATGCTCTCTACCTTGGCTTGCTCGGACTCGGTGTAGGACCTGGAGACGAAGTCGTGGTGCCGGCCAACACGTTCATCGCCACCGCGGAAGCCGTGAGCCACACCGGCGCCACACCCCGTTTCGTCGATTGCGACCCCGTCACCAAGAACATCGACGTTGGCCGGGCGATTGCGGCGCTCGAGGATCCCAAGGTCAAGGGAGTGATCGGAGTGCACCTCTACGGTCAGCCGTGCGACCTCGACCCGCTTCACGAGGCGGCCGACCGCATGGATCGCTGGGTGATGGAAGACGCCGCCCAAGCGCACCTCGCCAGGTACAAGGATCGGTCGGTGGGCAGTATTGGACGATTGGCAGGGTTCTCGTTCTATCCGGGAAAGAACCTGGGAGCCCCAGGTGAGGGAGGGGCGATACTCACCAACGACAGCGCGCTGGCGGAGGCAATGGTCGAGTTGCGTGATCACGGCCAGACGAAGAAGTACCACAGTTCGCGCATCGGATTCAACAGCAGGATGCACGAGATCGTCGGCGCCACGCTCAACGTCAAACTGCCACACCTCGCCCGCTGGACTGAGCAACGGCGAGCAGTGGCCGACCGGTACAGCCGGTTGCTGAGCGACGGGGATGGTATACAGCTACCGGTGGATGCGGAATGGGCGTATTCGGTGTATCACCTCTTCGTGGTACACGTACCGAATAGGGACCGGGTGACGGAACTGATGCAAGCGGCCGGGATCAGCGTGGGCTTGCATTACCCGGTGCCGGTTCATCTTCAGCAGGCATATGCATCCATGGGACATGCAATGGGAGATTTCCCCATGGCGGAGGAGAGCGCATCCTCGTTGCTCTCGCTCCCGATGTATGCGGAACTCACCGACGAACAGATCGTCTACGTAGCGGAGACGCTGCTTTCTGCGGTCGAGCGAGCGACTGATGAGTGAGGTCGGCGGGCTCACCATCGCTGTGACGGGCGGCGCTGGGTTCATCGGTTCTCATCTGGTGGAGCGCATCGTTGAGGCGGGTCCGGCCGCGTGTATCGTGATCGACGATCTCTCGACGGGGAGCCTGGACAATCTTCGTCCGGTGCTGGATTCAATTCACTTCATCGAGGGCGACATCTGTGCCGAGGCAGTGGCAGCTCAGTTGTCGACCGCGGATCTGGTATTCCATCTGGCGGTGCGGAACGTGCGTGCATCGATCGCGCATCCTGCGGAGAATCTCCGCGTCAATGCCAACGGCACGCTGGCTGCGCTCGAAGCGATGCGGACCGGTGATCAGGGGCGATTCGTATACGTGTCGTCGTCGGAGGTGTACGGCCTGCCCGAATCGGGGCTGTTCTCGGAGTCGATCGTGCCTGCACCCACCACCGTGTACGGGGCTGGAAAGCTCGCAGGAGAACTCATTGCACAGGCATACCATCGGACCTACGGGATGGACACGCGGGTGATTCGTCCATTCAACAACTTCGGCCCGCGTTCTCATTTCGAAGGCGATTCTGGTGAGGTGATTCCGAAATTCATCCTGCGTGCGTTGGCCAATCGTCCGCTGCTCATCCACGGCGACGGACGGCAGACGCGCGATTTCATGTACGTGGAGGACACGGCCCGCTGGCTGATGCAACTCGCCGGAGTCGACGAACTGATCGGAGATGTCGTCAATATCGGGAGCGGGCGCGACACTTCGGTCGCCGAGTTGGCGGCCATGATCCTGACGGCCACCGGGTCGGCGAGCGAGGTGATTCACGGCGAGGAGCGCCCCGGCGACCTACCCAAGTTACGAGCAGACGTGACCAAGGTGTCTTCAATCGTGCCTTTCGAGTTGTCTACCGACCTCGCGGACGGCCTGAGGCGAACTATTGAGTTTTTCGCCGACCAGGACGTCGAGGAGTTGCTGTCGGCAGAAGTGGAGCGGAATTGGATTTGATCCCCGTCATGAAACCGTGGCTCGGCGACGGTGAGGTGGCCGCCGCGGAAGAGACGATCCGATCCGGCTGGGTTGCACAGGGTCCCCGGGTTGCGGAATTCGAAAAGGCGCTGGCCGGGCAAGTTGGAGCAGCTCATGGAGTTGCCGTGTCATCATGCACGACGGGATTGCACCTCGCACTTCACGCCCTCGGAATCGGTCCGGGCGACGAGGTCGTGGTCCCCTCCTTGTCGTTCATCGCCACCGCCAACGCTCCTCGCTACGTTGGCGCCACACCGGTCTTCGCGGACGTCGACCCCGTCACGCAGAACCTCACCGCCGATACAATTGAAGCCGTCATCACTCCGGCGACCCGGGCGGTCATCGTGGTCCATCAGGTCGGCATGCCGGCGGAGCTCGACGAGATCGCCGCATTGTGTCACGAACGAAACCTGACGGTGATCGAAGATGCAGCTTGTGCGATAGGTTCCACGTATGGGGGGATCGCGATCGGTTCTCACTCAGATGTGGTGGTGTTCTCGTTCCACCCGAGAAAGATCCTGACCACAGGCGAAGGCGGCATGATCACGACATCGAGCGAAGATCTGGCCGACCGAATGCGGCGGCTTCGCCAGCACGGCATGAGTGTGAGTGCTTTCGATCGGCACGAGAATACTCGGGTCGCAATCGAGCAGTACGTCGAGATGGGCTACAACTTCCGGATGACCGATCTCCAGGCTGCGGTGGGGATTGTTCAACTCGAGAAGCTCCCATCAATGATCGAAAGGCGCAGGGAGCTGGCGGAGGAGTATCGGAAAGGGATGGCAGGCATCGACGGGCTCCAACTCCCAGCCGACCCATCCTATGGCACCACGAATTTCCAATCGTACGCAGTTGTTCTTCGCGAAGGTTTTCCCACGTCGAGGAATCGTCTCATGGAGATGATGCTCGAGCGAGCGATCTCAACACGCCGGGGCGTAATGGCTGCCCATCGGGAGCCTGCGTTCGCCGGTCACCCCCACGCCGATCTTCCTGTCACCGAGATCCTGACCGACACGTCCATCATCTTGCCCATGTACCACGAGATGTCGTCGTCGGACCTGGACAGGGTTGTTCGCTGCATGGCCGACGCGGCGGGAGCCTGACCCCGCCGCGGTGTCCAACGCCGTTCAGGAACCGTCGTGGCTACCGGGCCGGGCGGGGTTCCTGGTGTGTTGGGTCGGTCTTGAGCGCCTGATAGCATGCGCGCATGGTCGACGAGTTCCGATACTTCCCCGAGCAAGAGTCCGAAGATCTCGAGCACATCCGAAGTGAAATTCTGCGCTACCGCAGTACTTTTCTGATGAATGATCGAGAGCGTGCACGGTTTCTCGGCCTCCCTGCCGGTTGTCGCATCCGGGAGAACGCAAAGATCCTCAACCCGGGTCGCTTCACGTGTGGTACCGACGTCTGGATCGGAGAGGGAGCCATCCTCGATGCTCAGGGCGGGTTGGAGATCGGCGACAACACACAAATCGGGCTGTCCGTGATGATATGGAGCCACACCACCCATTTGCAGGCGCTGGCGGGAGAAACGGGGAAGAACAAGGACCTCATCGCGTACACGCCCACGAAGGTCGGCAGCAATACCTTCATCGGTGGACCGAGTGTCATCGGGCCGGGTGTGACGATTGGCGATGGTGTCATCATCTCACCGCTCAGCTTCGTTGAACGCGACCTTCCGGATGGTGCGGTCTACAGCAACAACCGGTTGCGGCGACATGCAGAGCGTGACATGGCCAAGTTGCAGCTGGAGGTTGACGAGCTGCGATCTGAGGTGGCTCGTCTCAGGGGAGTGCTCGGCGAGTGAACCTCGTCAGGATCGTACGAGAATAAACACGCCGCTCATGATCGCCGCGATACCCACCCAACGCGTGGCGGTGACGTTCTCATTCAGGTAGAACTTGCCAACCAATGCAATAATCACGTAGCTCATGCTGTACAGCGGAACGATGCGCGATAGTTCCTCGTTGCCATATAGCTCGAGGCTGATCAGCACCACCCCGAACAGCAACACCACACCGAGCCAGAAGCGCCAGCGTGCGACGAGCTTCAGCAACTGACTCCCGGCCGTGGAGAATTCCAGCTGGAATCCACCGACCTCAACAAGTGCGGCGCGCCACAGAAGCAGTGCAACAACGCCGAGAGAGATAGAAATGAGGATGAGCGCAATTGGTCGAAGCACGGTGACGGTTCCTTCCGGTCGGCTGTACGATACCGTCCATCGTTCAAACCAGAGTCTGTCGGGACTTGACTGGTCGTATGGACCCCATGAAGACCCAGATTATGGTTGGAGAAGCGCGATCCTCTCTTGGACCTTTGAGGTGTACCGGTCGTATAGCTGTTGTGGATCGTTGCCCGCCGGTCGGTCTATGGCTTCTAGGGTCGAGTAGGCCTCCTCGATATCACCGCGTTCGGCGAGGGCGATCGCTATGTGCATTCGCAGGACCAGGTCGTAGAGGTCGTCGGTGATGGCTGCTTCGAGTTCTTCCAGTACAGCTACGGCATCGTTCTCGATGGCGGGGGGAGGGATGAGGAGCTGCCAAATGCCACTCTGCTCTATTCGCCAGCCGGGTGGTGCGATTGTCGACGCCTGCGATCCAACGAGCAGAACCGCGATCGGACCGTCGCCGAGCATGTGACCAGAGTCGACTATGAGGCGAGACATTCTGACGACGTACGAGTCGGGAAGGTATCGGGGTTGTCCGTAGAACAGCGATTGGTAGCTGGGAAACGGGACCAGCGGTTCGAAGAGGATCACCACATCTGAATCAAGGTGCTCCATGATCAGGTCCGTCCCTTCAGCCCAGTCGAGGAACCGTTCGGTGGTGACTTCGTGCTGGAACGCAGGAATTGAAAGGGTGACAAAGGAACCTGCCACTGCTAGTCCGATAGCGCCGAACGCCAGGCCCTGCCAGGGCCGCCGGTCCCTGGTTTCCCACCTTGACCCGACCAGACCTAACCCGATAGCTCCCGAGAGCATGATGTCGTGCAGGTATCGATCCGGATACGGATATCCAGGCGCAACGGTTACGAAGAAGACGGCGGAAACACCAACCGGGATCCCAATGAGCGCGATGAACCACCACAACTCGCCTCTCTGCGGTCGGAAGGATGGAATCATCAACAAAACCAACGACAGCACCAATGGAAGGAGTGCCCATCCAAAATTCGAACGAGCTGCCGTTGTCGTCAATTCGACAGCGTCTACCAGGCGATCAGAGAGCGAGTAGGCGACGGGCGATTCGAAGAAGGTCGGGTTCTTGAATCGAAGGGCGATCGGCATGAGCAATCCCAGCAGCGTCACACCGAGGGCGATGCGACGGGCCAGCGCCGCCCCACTTGAATCCGGTTGTTTGCGGGCCTTCATCGCAAAGAGGCCCAATACAGCCACGCCGGCGACCAAGACCGGAATGAGGGCGTGACTGAGGAGCAGTCCGGCCCCGCCGACCACCGCGGAGGTGATCCGGAGCCTGGACGGTCCCCGGTCCCGCAGATCGATGAGCGTTGTGAGGAACAACAGGCTGAAGAATGTGGGAATGGCATAGGGCCTCATGAGCGCCGTCGTTCGGAAGACCAGGGGCGAGAGTCCGTAGGCGAGAATCGCAATCGGCGCGGCCAGCTTCTTGCCTGAGAACCGAATGGCGAGACGGGCGAGAAGGATGAGAGACAGCAATCCGACGATGACCGGGAAGAGCCGCTCCGCATAATCGCTAGCACCGAAGAGGCGTCGCCAGATAGCGCCAAGCGTGATCTCCAGGGGCGGTTGATTCATCCCCCACGAGGTTCCGACCCACTGCTCGGGTCCACCCGCATACGCCCTCGTTTGGCGGAGTTCATCGATGTGCAGGGGTTCCTCAGCTGCGAAGATGACCCATAGGACCCCGACAATGGCAAATGCTGCGATACCCGCGCAGTCGGCGAACGGGGTCTTTGCTGATCTGGCGGTATCGCTAGGCGGACTCGTCATATTCGGAGTGCTATCGAGTCCGCGCTGATGGTTGTTGAGATCCAGCAACCGCGCTTGTACGGGTCACGGTGAGGCATGAGGCAGAGGGATCGTTGAGTGTTCAACCCTGACCGGCAATCGTCTATTCCAGACGTCCGTTTTCGCCCGTCACGTTGAGCATGTGGGGCTCCCAGCTTCTTAGTAGGGCGTAACACTGCTATTCAGGCTGAATGTCTTCGGGCGATCGACGGATCAAGGACCGCAACTCATCCTCGATTACTTCGAGATCACGAACTTCCTCTGCTGGGGCAGTCAGCTTGCGCGCAGCCGCTCGCACGCCCTTCATTCGAGTGACCGCCCCCACGAGGTTCATGAACCGGACGACCTTTCGCCTCCGATGATTCGACAAATCCGATTCGGTTCGCTGCAGGCGCTTGGCCAGTTGTGTGACCTTGTTCTCATCGATCTCCATCGTTGGGCGCACGATCACCGTTCGTTCGCCGGGTGGTGTCCAAACCGCCAGGGCGTTGCCTGCTTCGTATCGTTCGATTTCGAAGTCGCCGCCCGGCATCCAGCGTTCACCAAATAGGGTTGCGAGTGCATCCGGAAGGCTTCCGAGAGCGCCCACGTGGCGGAGGGCACGCTGCACCGATCGGCGTTGGGTTACTTCGACGAGACCATCTGATGGGGAAAGCTGGGGAACCGTGAGGTGCAAGGCCCCGGGTCCGCCATGCTGCAATTCGGCAAGGACCTTGTCGACAGTCCTCGGACCCAATACTGCACTTAGGGGAACCGTCATCTGGACGGCCGCCACGTCTTTGATGGGCGGACCATTGGGGTCGACGATCGTGACGCGGGGATCGAATTCGAACTCGCGGGCGAGAAGCACGGAATCGGGTCGCACGAAGTGACACCTGACCTCGATGTGAAGATCGTGGAACCAGTTCCCGAGGATGGACTCCACAACCAGAATCACCTGCTCGACTGGTTCGTCTCTCACGTGAACCACGACTCCAACATGGGGCACCAGATACCCACGACCAGGGCGGGAGTGCCGGAGGGACTGCTCAGAGATCCGTTGTTGGAGGTTGATGTGAGTGAGTCGGCGGCCGCTCCCATCATCATCTTGTTGCCAACCTCCCGCACCCTGGTGCCAGGCAAGCGCAGCGCGTTCGGGGATGATCACAGCGCCCGCCAGCAAAGCCCGGTACGCGAACTCGTTGTCTTCGCCCCCGTACTCGGTGAAGGATTCGTCGTTTCCACCGAGTTGGAGATAGAACTCCCTTCTCAGCGATAGGTTGCCACCGCTGGCGACGCGGTACAGGTCGTCGTGTTCAGAGGTGAGATTGCCCGTTCTTTCGATATGGCGCTCGATCCACTCGGGGGTCGTGATCAGGCGGTCTCGAAACAGGCCATCGAGAGAACCGTGTTCGGCGAGTGCTTTGCGAACTGCCTTGGGGCCGATCGCTTCGAAATCGACATGCTTTCGGAAGCCGACCACCATCCCATCGGGAATCAGATGGTGCCATCGGGCGTGAGCGGCTACGAACTCCGGCACCGGCACCATGTCTGCATCGAGGAACACCAGGATGTCGGCGTCGTTCGAACGGGCTCCAAGATTCCGAGCTCGGGCGAGACCGAAGCCATCGCGCTCCTGCCGAACGCCGCGTATCTGCAGTCCATTGTGATCGGCCGGCACCTGGAACGGGGGCTCCGAACCATCATCGGCAACGACCACCTCCATCAGGCTGGAGGGGTAGGTCTGATGGGCCAGCCCGATCAAGGTCAGTTCAAGGGCCTCGGGATCCTCGAAGAACGGCACGACAACCGCGACTCGAAGTGAGGGTTCGAAATCACTCAGAGCCTGTACCGGAATTCGGGGCCATTGATTGCCGGGGACTGTTCCTTTGAACGGCTCTTCGGACTCGGATGTGGTCAACTCGAACATGCGCGGAGGTTACACTCACAACTAATCCTCTCACCATTCAGGTTCCGTGACCCCCTACGATCTCATCATCTGCGAGTCCGACGCGGCAGCCTCCGCGATCAGTGCGTTTGTGAGCGACGCGGGCGCAGACGATCCCTCGGTCTTCTCTCTCGAGACACCGGCATGGAGAGGAGCGCTCGCCCTGATCGAGCAAGCCGAACACCCCCTCTTTGTTGTCGGAGATGGCTCACGCCTTGGCAGACTGGCGGCGGCGCTCACCACCGCACACCTGGCCGAACGAGTCGAGATAGCGTTCGTTGCCGGCTACGAGACATTCGGTGACCGGCTGGACGGTCTGCTCGAGACCATGTCCACGAAGCAGGCCGTGACGCTGAAAACGCTGGGTGGAGGTGACCGGTCGATTCCAGTGATTCGCTTCGTTCAAGACAGCTTTGATCCACTCGCCGTGCTCGAGGTCGCGTTGCATCTGGGCGATCGATCTCGCCGAACCAGACCCGGCCGCCGAGTGGGATTCCTGGGTCAGACCGGCGAGAAGCTGTTGGGTGGCGGCGTTGTCGTCGTTCAACTCAGCGGGGCGGAGGATCTACGCGACGCCGTTTCTTCTCTCGATTTCGTCGTGCTGGATGGTGATACCGAAGGTCTCGACCGAATCGGCGAAGTCATTGAGGGCGCATCGGCTCGGACCATCCTGGTCGATGCGGAACAGACAGTCTCCAAAGCGGTTCGAGTTGATCTCTTTTCCACTTCGAGTGCCCTCGAACCTATGCCTGCGATGTCTCTTTCCCCGGCTGTCGACGAGCGATTCGTCAATCCAGCTGGTTATTCACGGTCGAGCAAGGCTGGCTTCGTTGCCCTGGTGGAAGATGAGGCACGAGCTGATCGGGCGCTCCTCGAGGCGGCCACGCAGCGGACGGGGGGCCGACCAGTTTCCGTCATGGTGGCCGGAGGGAGATCCGTGATCGTCCATCTCAGAGAAGCGACGGGCGTCGTGCTTGTCGGCAGCGGCTTTGCGACCCCTGGGAGCCTGGCGACAAAGATGATTGAGTTGGCGGCAGCCGGTGTGCCGGTGATGGTTGCCGAATTGAACCCTGCTGCACGAGCGATGGTCGGAGAAGAACTTGCCCAACTGTTTTCCTCGGTATCGGCCGGAGATCTGGTGGACGAAAACGCTCGCGAGCTCCATAGCGTGAAACAGCGGAGGCTCGCCCTTCGCGATCATACGTTCACCCAGCGTTGGAGGGCCATCGACGCGCATCTCGGCATACCATCGATCGGCCGCGATCAGGTGACTGCGCTGATCGCGACCAACAGACCCGATCACATCGATCACGCCCTCAGCCAGGTCGCCCGGCAGAACTACCCGGATCTCGAGTGTGTGTTCGTGCTTCATGGGGACGGGTTTCCGGCCGATATGGAAGACCGAATTGCCGGCGGTCTAGACATTGAAACCCGGGTCCTTCGTGCGCCGTCGGAGATGGTTCTCGGAGATGTGCTCAACGCGGGAGTCTGGATGGCAAGTGGCGACTTTGTTGCCAAGATGGACGATGATGATTTCTACGGAGTTGACCACATCTGGGACCTCGTTCTCGCGCACTCGTACAGCGGCGCACCACTTGTCGGCAAGGCTGCAGAATTCGTGTACCTAGCGCCTGAGGATCTGACCATTCGCAGATTCGCGGGTGGAGCCGAAGCTCCGACGACCACGATTGCCGGAGGCGCGTTCATGGTCGAGAAAACCGTTTGGAAAGCCGTCGACGGGTTCCGACGTCTCTCTGTCGGCGAGGACCGGGCACTGGTTCGCGACGTCCTCGGCGTTGGCGGATCGGTCTGGAGAACCCACGGTTTCGGGTTTGTGCTGAATCGCCACGGGGAAGGGCACTCGTGGCTGGCGGACAGCAGCTACTTCATCGATCAAGCGACTTCGCGACGTACTGGGAGCGATTTCGAGTGGTGTGGAATATGAGAGCGTATCTCTTCGGCGAAGCGCTGTCCGGGCGATTGGGGGGTGATCTCCGACGGTTCCATCAGCGGCGCATCGCCTGGCTCTCGGCGCGGGTCGACGCCGACAGCCTCATCGACATCGGATGCGCCGACGGCGTCCTCGCGCTGGACCTGGCGGCTGCCGGAGCGGATGTCACCGTGGTCGAATGGGACGCCACCGCTGTTGCGGCACTCGAACAGTCCCTGTCGCTTGTCGACCCCCTCACCCGACGTCGGATTCACCGGGCGGATCTCGCTGATCTCGACCTCGCCGGGTCTGAACTCGTTCTATTCGAGTCATTCGATCGGCTGCCAGACCCGATTGCGGCTCTTGAAACAGTGCTATCCGGCTCCAATCCGGGTACTCGTATTCTGCTGTCGGCATCCATGCCGCTCGGACTGCGCGGAGAGCCATGGTTGACAGACGGGCTTGTGTTAGGACTCGCTTCGGACCCGCGCCGGCTGCGATTCGAATCAGAGCAGCTGATCGTCTCGACTGCCGGCCAGGTCTTGTGGATGTCTTCGTGGCGTAGTTGTGAGGATCCGACCGGGGAGTTCCGCGAGTCGTTTGTTCGTGCACTCGCAGCAAGTGGCGAGGGCGCCGAGCGGGCTGCCGAGTTCTCCGCTGCCGGCTCCACAGAGGCGCGCAAGAGCGCGGCCACGGCCACGGCGAGAGCCAACGCCCTTTCGGCTCGGGTGACGGCCAGCGAAAACGCGGCACGATCCATGAAGTCCTCGCTCGAAGCAGCTCAGAGTGCGTTGGGGCGCTTCGCAGCCGTCATCGATTCGGTTGTCAGTAACAGGGCGTCGCCTCGACAGGAATCCCCTCCGCCGCACGCTCTATCCCCGGGTTTCGGGATCAGACGACGACCGATCGGGGGAGAGAGCGTCTTGGTGCATGGACCGGTCGCCGCTTCGATCTTTGCAGGTGCTGAGTGGGTTGCGTCTCAGCTTTCTTCGCAGGTGGGGTCGGAGCTGCTCCCCTTTGACATCGCCATCATTGACGAAGGGGAAACGGTGGAGCCCGATGCGGACGGCCCGCCAATCGCCGACCACATCTTGTGGGCGCGAATCGCAGACGATCAGGCGTCCGTTGAGCTGGTCGGTCCAGGCGTCGCCTCACCGCTTTGTCTGGGTCCTGCTATCGATCCGCGCATGTTCAACCCGATTGGGTTTGTCCGAGACGACAACGGGAGATTTGCCGTTATCGGCCCTCCAAATCCGGCCCGAATCGGATGGGACGACCTGGAGGGGCAGATTGCAGCACTCTCTATGACCCATCCGATCGACTTCCTCGACGACTCAGACCTCGGCCTACCGATACCCAAAGGGGTTGAAAGAGTCGGGGATCGCTCCGAACTGCACGGCGGTGACGTGCGACTCAAGGGTTATCGGGGTGTGCTCGATCATCCAAGTCTCCACCGATCGGCAAATGAGCGTGTCGAGGCCCTCGCCCAGCTGACGGCAAGCGGTATTCCTGTGGTGGCGCTCGACAACGTCGCCGGTCTCGATGCCGCGCTCGGTGATGAACTGATCGGCCTCATCCGGGCAACGACCCCCGAGCGACTGACGCGGGCTTTGTTTCGCGAGCAGATGAGTATCTCGCTTCGGCGAGTAGCGCACAGGACGTTGTCCGTCGAATCTCGATGGACGGACGTTCGTTCCTATTTGCGCTTGCGACAACCACCCGCGCGGGGCGTGTCGGTGATCGCGGCTACGAATCGACCAGCTTACCTTCGGCACCTGGTCGGCCAGATCGTGAGACAGACGTACCCGGAGATCGAACCCATCCTGGTGCTGCACGGTGACCATTTCCCACCCGATCTCGTGGCATCGGCGGACGCCCGGTTGGGGGAATCGGCCAAGGTGGTGTTGGTACCAGATTCCGTCGTGTTCGGTGATGCATTGAATCTCGGTCTCGAACAGGCGTCCGGGGCATTCGTGACCAAGATGGACGATGACGACTGGTACGGCAATCATCACCTGTGGGATCTGGTACTCGCCGCGGACTACTCCGGGGCTCATCTCACAGGCAAGGCCGCGGAGTTCGTGTATCTGGCCGATCTCGACGTCACCATCCGGAGGTTTGAGGATGGGGCGGAACAACCGTCAACCACCCTCGCCGGAGGGGCGATGTTGATGCGCCGGGATGATATGAATGCAATCGGTGGATGGCGCCCTGTGGCCCGCTCCGTCGATCGAGCGTTGCTCGGCGCTCTCTCTGTGGCCGGCGGGGTGACCCATCGCACGCACGGTTACGGGTATCTCCTGAATCGACACGGGATCGGGCACACGTGGGACGCCGACATCGACTACTTCCTACAGCAATCCGAGGAACAGGTCCGCGGCCTCGCGTTCGGGTTTGCCGGAGTCGAGGATCCGCCTCCTGGCGCGCAGGCGTCGCTGGGCGGCGATGGCGGTGCGGTCTAGTAGGCGATCTCGGTTGTCTGGTAATCGAACCCCGGAGTCGGCTCACCATCGGCTTCAGCGAGGAACTCGGCATCGGGTTTGTCAAAGCTGTGGTCGCCGTGCCGATTGCGTACGAAGTTGTATCGATGGGTCGAGTAGAGCAACCCGCCGTCGAGTCGAACTCGCGTGAAGAAGTCCGAGTCCTCACCCTTTGACAGACGCTGGAAGGGGTACTCGTGTGCAAGCTGGCGGGTGTACATCATGGTGGCCCCCGGTATGTGCACAGGCGAAGTCTCCTGGTAGTCGGCACCCCAGCTGACGGTGACGTCTTCCTTGGCCAGAAACACGAAGTTGCCACGCTTGCCCACGATATCGGCCTTCGAATACGCCCTGGCGGTGACCAGATCGAGGAGGTGATGAGGGCCGTAGAAGTCATCATCATCCATCTTGGTTATGAGATCGCCCGTCGAGTGCCATGTGGCGTAGTTGAGACAGTCGCCGAGTGTCCAGCCGGCAGGAGCCGTCAAAATGCGGTTCGGGAAGGTCAGGGAGTCGGCTAACTCCTGCGCTCGCCCGGCGGGGACGCCGTCTCCGTGCAGCACTGTCACCAATTCGAGATCGGGATATTGCTGCGCTCTGATCTGGTCGTAGGCATGCTCGAGGTGGTCTGGTCTATTGGTCGACAGGATGATGGAGATCCGTTGAGGGGGCGGGGTGGCAACCCCGATCTGCGCGAGGATCTGGTCGAACCGATGGCGTTTCGTATGACGGCTGAGTACATATTGCCGGAGTCGAACGCTGTGTCGCTCGCGATCGTCGGTGTCTCGGAGTTCGTTGAACGAATCCAACGTCTCGGATGGATCTCCGACCGTGAAGATCAGCCCGGCGGGAATGAGGGTGCCGAGTCGAGGTGAGCCCGTCGTGATGATGGGCAGGCCCATGGCTGCATGCTCGAGCATGTGTTGGAGGAACGCGGTTTCGGTTTCGTGGAATTGCCGTGAATCCAGTACTGCGATGTGCCGCTTCGCAGCTTGGGCCAGAGTCGCTCGGTGGGTCGGACTGCGATCCCGCCCGGTGTACACGGTGGCCTCAACACCGAGGGGAGTGATGAGTGTTTTAGTGTCGGCGGATTCGTCGGCTTTGGTGGTTGTTGGGAAGACGGCTGCGGTGTTCGATTCGGGCCGGCGTTGCCAGCCGATGGGATTAAACAGGTCGATGTCGACCGATGGGTCGATCTGCAGCGTCCGGTCTTTGCCAACGATGACGTGAGCGGCATCGATGACATCCGGCTCCTCGGAAACGACGAGAGACAACATTGTCGGGTCGAAGAGCTGGAGATGGTCCCTCGATCGAGCGAAGAGCACGATGGGAACGCCCTTCCGGTGGAGAGCCGACAACGCTTCGATTGGAGCGACCGCTCTCGCCGCGGCAGGTTCGAGCATGACGAAGTCGATGTGCTGGTCCAGCAGGCTGACCCAATTCAGGTCCGGTGTGATTGTCAAGTGCCTGGTCACGCGGCCAAACGTAGGAGGCCGCCCCCAATGTACGATTTGCAGGTGGGGGTATACAGAATCCGACCCGGACCCAAGCGCGCTCGAACGCTGCATGGGCAGCTTCTCCAGGATCTGGCTTGGAATGATGGCGGGCCGCTGAGGTTGGGGCGGGCGACGTTTGACCGCGGCGGCGAACCGGCGGGGTATCGACCTCAAAGCTATTCGCCGGCGGGCAACATCCGTAGCAAGCGTGATGAGCCGAACGGAACGACGGTCCTGGAGTCTCTGGAGTCGGTAGTTGGCGGCGGTCGCGGCATTCTCAGCCACCGCCCAACGGTCTGCCACGTCCGTCAAATCGAGGCGCCGGTCGGTCTCGTCGGGTTGATTGGAAGGCTGTGAATGGGATTGGGGCATATGTGTTTCGCCTTGAAGGATCGGTCGAACGTCGTCAGCTGGTGGTCGCAAGGAGGTCCGAGCAATGAGTTGGGTCATGCCCCGATTGGGGGGTGTGCTCGGAGGATAGTGTCCCTCGCCTCGAGCGATCGTGCCCGATCATCGCAAGAGCAGATACGATTGTTTCTCGAGGCAACAAGGACGGCGTTTCTGAGGTCGTCGCGTCGGGGCTGTGCGTGACGCGGAGCGGTGGTGTGACATGGATTCCCATCATGAACACATGAAAGAGCGCAGGCCCGCCATTGGTCCGCGCTTGGAATCACCCCGTCTTCTCGAATTACGAGCGAAATACGAGGCCTTTGACGACCCACGGACGGCGCACGCTTTGTGGACCGATAGCTACATCGCCGGGGATCTGGATCTTGGGGCTTTTCGGGACGACAATGTCTACGTCTGGCAAGGGCGCGACGGCAACGCCGCTTCGTCCTATCTCCTTACCGCGTACTACTACATGTCGATTGACCGGCGCGAACTACTGGAGCGTATGCAGGAGGACGGCGCATTCGGTGCTCAGACCACAATGCTCAACGATGAACGGTTGCTGTCGCGAGATCTGCTCGACTCAGTTGGTGAGATCGCCTTCCTCGATGACATTCTGGGAATTGAACCGCCCTGGGTTTGATGGAGACTCGGTTGTTTGGTTTCCAAGTCATCCGGTAGTGGTCAGTTGAGCGTAGTG
>JARGFH010000040.1 GCA_029210695.1 Acidimicrobiia bacterium | reverse complement strand
GGGTGGCCCCCCGATTTTTGACGGCACACCGGGCACCCTGCTGCCGGCTGTGACTGTTGACAGATCCGACAAAGAGTGTGCGGAAGGGTGGAACTTCACTCGCAGCCCGGAAACAGCCCTGCGAATTGGCGGGTTGTGGCCGGACGGGTGGCCGTCCCGTCTGTGGAAGATCGAAACAGATCAGCCGGTGGTTGAACGGGGTGACAAATGCCGTGCCAGCCAACTGGTTATGGTGCGTGAAGCCATCCGTGAAGAACTCGAGAATGCGGTAACAGCACTGCACCGGCCGTTGCAGGATCCTGACATTGTGTCCTCGGTGTTGTTGTGGCGTGATGCTTTGGCCCGTCCCGAATGGGATGCCGAACATGTGGAGGTGTCGCTGAGGGAGGCGTTGGAAGCTCGGGGTTTGGATTGGACTCTCCAACAGTACGACACCGCTTGGGACGTTTGGGACGTTCGGGACGCTTGGGACGCTTGGGACGTTCGGGACGTTTGGGACGTTCGGGACGTTTGGGACGTTCGGGACGTTTGGGACGTTTGGGACGTTCGGGACGCTTGGGACGCTTGGGACGTTCGGGACGCTTTGGCTGTCGAATTTGCGTCACATCGGGGATGGACTAACCACAACCCGATGCTTCTCACCACTGGTATCCGTGACGCCCACCACCACGGCTTAGCGGTTGCTGTACCTACAGGCGACAACACGTTGGGTTGGGCGATGATCGACTGCAACGACGACGGCACCGTCCACGCCTACTACCGGGGGTCAAACCTGTGAGTCATCATGTCACACCACACGCCTGGGTGGCCCGCCATGAAGGCCGCCAACTACCCGGCCATCTCAAACTGCTGCTGGTGGCGTTCGCTGATCAGGCCAACGACGTCGGCTACGCCAAAGTGCCAGAGCTCATGTTGGCCGAGTACACGTCGGTGAGCTCAGATCGGGCCGTTCGCAAAAACTTGGACCGGCTCATCGAACTGGGGTTTGTCGAAGTGTTGGGCCGGCGCCGGCGTGAAGCTCAGGAATATCAGCTGCACGTTCCCAACCGGTACACCGGTGAGTGTATATGCGGTCAAGACCACACTGAAAACAGCCTCCCAATCCTTACCCGGCCCCAGGGGGCCGGGTTAGAAACTGAACCCTCAAAACCGCCTGTTTTCGACGTGAACGACGACGCCACACCCCCTCCACCTGGGGTTTCCTCCGACGTCTCGACCGGAACCACAGGGCCGGTCTCAACCTCAGGTCAAGACCGGCCCTGTGGGACGTCCTCAGCGCGCGCCACAGGGCCGGTTTCTAAAGAGACCGCTCCCGCTCCCACCAGAGAGATAGATCTCCCTACGGTCGATCTATCTCGACCGCCACCCATTTCGAAGCCGGTCCGAGACCAAATGTGGGAGGCAATCTCTCAAGCAGTCGGTTCGGAACCCTCCGAAGCCCAACGCAAACTCCAAGGCCGTTTCCAAACCGAACTGCTACGGGCCGGCGTGGATCCGGATGAACTACAACCGATCGCACAACGGCTGGTTCTCGAGTGGGGGTTAGGCAAACTGACGTTGAGTTCGTTGGCGACCCATTGGCGCCGCTTCCATTCGTCGAACCCGTTGACAGCCGTATCAGACGTAGACCGTGACGAATATCAGGCGGCCACAGCCCGTCAACGACGTCGGGATGCGATCCGTCAGGTTGCCAGGGGGTCAGGCTGATGCATCCGGCTACCGATCTGGCTGAAACCCGCCGACGGATCGAAGCAGGGGAACCGTCGGTTGAACTGACCGACAGCCTGTTGGAAGCGTATCTGTTTGATCGGACAGCCGGCTGGTTGGACGTCCGCGCCCAAGCTTTGTTTTCCAAAGACCAGTATGGGATGACGGGTGCCAACACTGCCATGGCTGTGCTGCGTGGTGTGGCAGCCACGTTCCTCGGCCCGGAAGTGGCCGGCAGGTTGGAAACGTTGATGGGTGGCCGACCATGAGCCTGATGCACCGCCTGTCTGAGGACACGTTCGCTGACGTGTTGGAATGGATTGAAACCCGTTGGCCGGGTACCCGCTGGCTGGCATCAGCCGAACGGGTGGCCTCCCTGTTCCCCGACTTCTCGAGGGTACCGGAACGGGCGTTGTGGAAGGCCGTCCACGAACTGTATGAGCAGGGCCGCAAATCGGCACCCTCTCCGTCTGAACTGTTGGCCGCTGCGAAAGCACACTCGAGAACAGACGTCCCTGAGGGGGTGGATCCAACCGACCCCGACTTTTGCCGGCATCCCCGCTGGGCCATCTTCCACCTTGCTGGTGGCATGCGCGAAGCAATCTGTGTTGCTTGTGACGCCACCCGCACCGGTATGGCCTCTGCCCTTCCCACCGCCGGTGAAACCTCCCAAAAAGCTTCGACCCCTCATGTGTGATTTGCATTTGATGGACCCGGGCACCTGCGTCCTATGCGACGGACACACCCCAATACCACCTTTGATCGAAGCAGTCCCAGAAGCAACATTTCGGGCCAAACATGGTGGCCGCTGTTTGCGGTGTGACCGTCGCATCGTGTCCGGTCAGGCGTTGGGCCTGTTTGAGGGTGTGTGGATTCACCTCACCCACTTCTGTGAACACAGCTCACCCACTGCTGTTGATGATGGCGGTGCGGGATCCTCACCGAGCCGCCCTGCTGCTGTCAACTATCCAGGTCTGGATGACTATACGAGGCCGCGCGGGATCCCGCGCGGGAAGCTCATGATGTCCATGGCAGCCCTGTCGAAGCATGTGCGCGTCCGGGACGTGTCCTGTCGTTGGCCCGGCTGCACCTTCCCGACCGGTAGAGGCAACCCGCTCGAGTGCGCCCACCTAAACCATCGGGGTATGGGCGGCTCCAAAACCGTCAACCACCCTGACAATGCGGTTCTGCTGTGCAAAACCCATCATGACATCCTCGACGGACGCACCGTCTACGGGCGTAGACACGAAGTAGCAGTCCTGCTTCGAGAGTTTCTGACAGAAACCGGGGTCCTCGGAACGGCTGCCCGATGACGAAATCCCGGCAGCCGTCACTGCATGACCGTTTGGAGACCTGTCAACGGCAACGGTCCGATCTGGTCGACACCGTACAAGCTCGAGATCGGACCATTGCCGGCCTGCGCGACCAGTTGGGCTTTGTCGCCAACCTGGACACAGCAGCAGCTACCACAGTGCGCGCCTACCTGAACCGGGTCGATACTCTGGCTTTGTTGTCGTCGGCGAATCAGGCCATCCGCCCCGACCGTGAAAGGGTGTCAGGTTCGACCGCCGGTCAAAGCTTTGACCCCACCCCTGTTTACGCGCACAACCTCCTCACTCGTGAACTTGACCACATCACCCGTCGGGCTGATGCTTTGGCCGGGTTCATTCACACCGGTTGGACGGTCGAAGCACGCTCTTTGTGTCGACACTGCCACCACCCAATCGACATCACGTGGCCCCGGTTTTGCGCCTGGTGCGGCCACCCACTCCCCGAAAGGAACCCCCCTAATGGACGATGAAACACGCGGTCCGGTGAGTGACGACATCCTCAACTTTGAGGGAGTGGAGGGCTCGTTCGAGCATCGGACAGTGGGACCACATCGGGCACGGTGCCTCACCGACTCCGAATGGTGTTATCCCGATGATCTGTGTGATTGCTGCCGTGAGACGCTTGGGTATCGGAAGGTATGGGTCGGTGCGGACGACGAGGCAACGATCGACCGGGCTACTCCGGTGCTGATAGTGATGGTCATGTTTGCCCTGTATGGGACAGGTGTTGGTGTGGTGTTGGGATGGCTGATATGGGGATGAAGAAGCTACATGATCCGTGGGTGGTGCAACGGGCCGAGTTCAGTTTGGCGGTCGCTTCTCTGCAATTGGCGGTGGCTGACAGTCTGCCCGACTGGTTGTTCAAGTTGACGGCATTTTTGGAGGGGTGTGCGGTGGCACGTCGGATGGAAGCGTTTGAGACGATCAAGGAGTGGGAACAGTTCAAACTTCAAGCAGGAGAAGTGTCCGATGAGTGACAACCAAATGGCAGAAGTAATGAAAGAGCAGGCACAACGAGCACACGAATCAATGCTCGTCAACAGGAAAGGGTGAACAGATCAACAATGGATCGACGACGCTCGCCGTTTGATGAACGAACCGTTCGGAGCGATAACGTCTTTGGTCAATGGGCATGTTGACAGAATGCTCAAACGGCTTGACTCGCTGATTGAGGTCACGAAGATCTACGTTGAGACCTCTGGTGAGGTGTTGACCCGGTCCTTGTATCTTGGTCCAACCGATGAGAGGGACATACCTGTGGGGACGTACTTTTTGCTGCGGGTGGAAACCGATGAGTGAGACGATCCGGCGTATGTGGTGTGAGAAACACGACTGGAAACAGGGAGACGCAAGGTGATAACCGATGGGTGATCGATCGAAGATCGAGTGGACCGATGCCACTTGGAATCCGGTTTTGGGGTGTTCAAAGGTATCGCCGGGATGTGACAACTGCTATGCGATCACGATGAGTCGCCGTATCGAGACGACTGGTAATGAGGCATATCGGGGCATCACGATTAGGGATGATTGGACTGGTTTGGTGCGCTGTTTGCCGGAGCGGTTGGATCAGCCGTTGCGATGGAAGCGCCCTCGCCGTGTGTTCGTGAACTCGATGTCCGATCTGTTCCACCCCGATGTGCCACCGGAGTTCATCGCCCGCGTGTGGCATGTGATGGAGCGGGCGGAGGCTCACGTCTTTCAGATTCTGACGAAACGACCACAGCGGATGGCCCGGTGGGTTCAGTGGTATGAGACAGATGACGAGTTTGGTGAGGACTTCGGTCCGCTGCCGAACGTGTGGCTGGGGACCTCGATCGAAGAGAACCGGTATGCGTTCCGGGCGAACCATCTGCGCTCCACATCGGCGGCGGTGCGGTTCCTGTCGCTCGAACCGCTGTTGGGGCCGCTCCCTGCCCTCAACTTATCCGCTATCGATTGGGTGATTGTTGGTGGTGAGTCCGGACCCGGGGCCCGCCCGATGCACCCCGACTGGGTGCGGGATATTCGTAGTCGTTGTCAGACAGCCGGTGTGCCGTTCTTCTTCAAACAATGGGGCGAGTGGTCGTGGACCTATGGGGGAATCCCAGCCTCTGCCGAGTCGGTCGTTCTTGATAACGGCGCCGGCGCCTTTCAGAAGATGTGGCGTGTAGGCAAACGGGCCGCGGGCCGCATCTTGGATGGGTGTACCTGGGACGAAATGCCCCGCGTACACAGTGGAAGCAGGGAGGCTGATCGAGATGAGTGACAACACCATCATGTGCTCAAACTGTCATCATCGGGCCGATGCTGGCTGGAACCTGGAACATACGTACAGAGGTGTCACAGTTGAAGAGGTCGTGGGGATCGAGAAGGGCCGGTTACAAGTTGTGGTAGTCGATTCATACGTCGACCGAGACGGTGGTCGGGGTGGCATGTTTCTGGTTTGCCCCGAATGTGATCACCGGTGGCGGACCAGGCGAGGGAGTGATCTAGTTGGGTGACAACATCCCCACCGATGAAGAATGGGCGGCGTCTCTCTGGCCGGTCACGAAAGGCGTCTACACCGCCGAGCAGCTTGTTGACGTGGCGAAGGTTGCGCACCGATGTGAATGCAGCACGTTCGACGGCGGGCAAGCTAATCGGATGATCCACGCGGAGAAGTGGTCGAGCGTATCAGACGATCACCGCCACACTCACATCATGTGGTTGGTGCGGGCGCTCGACGCGGTTCAGTCGGCGGGGTTCAACGTACGCATGAAAACTGGAAGGACCTCACGATGACTGATCGAGTTGTGATCGGCCACTCCCTCGAACGCGGCATTCCGACTCAGCTGCTCACCTGGGCGTCTGATGAGTTGAATCGGCGGTCTGGGGTTTGGGTGGTGTGTGCTAACGGTCATGCCGGACTTCTTGACCATGAGATTGATAGTGAGGGGCATGTCAGTCCGTCGATTCTGTGTGTCGCTCCGATGCCTGATGGGTCGACGTGCAATTGGCATGTGTTCGCCACACTCGCCTGCTGGGCAGCGAACATAACGCACATTATCTACCCGCCAAACAAGGAGCCAAAATGGACAACACTGTAATTACCGAGAAGGATTTAACTGTCCTTGCCCGAATGCGAGAGATGCAAGCGGCAGGTCGGTCCATGTGGATTTCAAGCTCGTCGGGTCCTTCTCATGTGTCTTCTCCGCATTCCCGCCGTTTGGTGCGACTTGGGTTGGCCCGGTTTGAGTTCACCTATTCTGGGAAGGAGCGTCTGCTGCTCACGGCAGCGGGGCATGCTGCTCTGGATGCGAGCGTGTCCGATGCGAGCGTGTCCGATGAGTGACAACACCCTGTGCAATGCTCGTTGCGAACACGGGAACCGATGCCAACTCTGGGACCCTCACGACATCTACCCACCAAACAAGGAACCAAAAATGGGCAAAATGAACGACCACCGAATCGAAACGTTAGAAAGCTTCTGGTATGACGACCCTGACGAGGTGGTTGCCTTGGTTCGCTGGTATTACGCCGGCTGGCCTAAGGCTCTCGTTACCGAGGTTTGCGACATGTTTGAGCGTCCCTGGGAATGGAACGAAACGTGGGCGGCGTACCAAAAGGAGAAGGAGAGGGTCTGATGAATGACAACACCCCAGGAACTCAGGCGACGGGAACCGTCTCTTTGAACGTGGTTGCTGCACCGACAGCCAAGAGCAAACGGTATTGGGTCGAGGCCGTGGACGGCGATGACATCGGTGACTACGGCGGGTTCCAATTTCATTCTTGGTATGAGGCTGTCGATTGGGTCGAGTCGTTCTATGCCGATGAGCTGGCAACGGTTGGTGGTGACTACGAATGGGAAGATGAGATCCAGCGACTTCAGATTGTCGTGTTGACTGTGGAATCGATCCGTGACATGCCACCACGAGGGTGATGCCGGCGTCACAGTCGATCACCTGTTTGAGACTTGCCCGGCCCTTACCCGAGCCGTCGAACTCGGTCCCGCCTTCACCAAACCGGCTATCGGCTCGCTTCTGATCGGCACTGTGGATCCGGTTGGGTCTGATATTTGTGGTTGGTGTCGCCGCCGATGGAAGGCGAACTGAGGACGTGGACGATGAGCGATAATCTCCCGGAAGGTAAGGCGAGGATATGATTGCTCCGATGAGTGATGGCATGAGTGATGGCATGGGTGAGGTGCGTGGGTTGGTGGCGGACTGGTTGGTGGGCATGACACCGAACACCCGTAGTGGGTACGGTACGGATGTCGCCCAGTTCATCACCTACCTGGAGAATGTGAATGTGGGGTTGCTTGTGGTGTCACGGCCGGTGGTTCAACGGTGGCTGGCCGAACTGATTGGGAAGGGGTTGGCTCCGAAGACGGTGCAGAGGAAAGCGTCAGCCGTCCATTCGTTGTTCTCGTATTTGACTGATGAGGGGCATGTGGAGACAGACCCGACTGTCCATTTGCGGCGCCCTAAAGGTGAGGGACCCCAAAAGTCTGGGTTGACCCCTGCACAGGCCCGGCTGCTGATTTCGGCTGCTAGGGACCGGTCGGCTGCTGCGCATGCTTTGGTGTGGCTGATGGTGGGTGTGGGTTTGCGAATCGCCGAGGCGTGCACAGCCCGTCTGGAGGATATCAGCGACGACGTTTTGACTGTGACGGTAAAGGGGGGCCACCGTCAGGCGAAACCTCTGTCCCCGCCAGTGCTCGAGGCTGTACGACGGGCGGCCGGCGACCGCAAGGAAGGCCCCATCCTTCTGACCTCCGAAGGACGGCCACTGTCACGACGAGCCGGTTGGGAGACCATCGTCGAGCTCTCCACCTCGGTGGGGGTCGAAAAGTGCACACCCCATACGTTGCGTCACACTGCAGCAACCTTGGCGTTGGAGGCGGGTGCACCCGTTCAGGATGTCCAACAGTTGCTAGGTCACCGGTCGATCGAAACCACCCTACGCTACATCGCCGGCCGCAACATTCGCACTGCTACCGCCGCAGCCGCGCGCCTTCTAGGTGACACCCTCACCCGTCCTGATAACGAACCCTGAGGGTTGTAGGGGACATTTGTCTGGATCGTCAACCGTCATTGAGTGATTGACTTGCTTTGACGGGGTGAACTACAGTGCTGTTATTAGGTTCACGACAGGTGCGCCTACACACGGGGTCCCGACCGGGGCCTCGTAGCAGTTTCTGCCGGAAACTTTGGGGGAAGGTGACCCGCATGAACGTCGTGTCGTCGACTGCAATGCACCGTGTTCTCCATCCGACCCAACCGAGGAAACGGTTCCAACCGGGCCGGGTGTGCTCGCAGGCTGACTGTGCGACTGTCCTGTCGGTGTACAACAAACATGCGGAGTGTTGGGTCCATCAACCGATCCGGTACCCTCGCAACCGGGCAACGGCCACCCGAGAGACAGCATGAACGATCCGGTCCTTGAAGCGGTCGACAAGCTCTGCGCCGACATCGAAGCCGACATAGGTGACGCGGCCACAGTCACAACTAGAGCCCTTATCGTTGCCGAGTTCCTTGATGCTGACGGCTCCCGGCGCCTGTACATCATCCGCGACCGCCAAATCAGGAACTGGGACATTCGCGGCATGTTGTTGGAGGTTATCGCCGACCTGGACGCCTTCGATATCGTAAATATTCTCGATGGCTAAGAGGGAAGCAGCAAAAGCAGAGGGGCTCCGCTGTGTCTCGTCGTTCGCTGAGGGTATGCGCCGAGCCGGGATGTCCGGAACTGTCGTCGACTGGCCGTTGCATTCAACATCAACCGGCCCCTTGGACTGGGTCGACTCGACGCTCCAGACTCCCAAAGGATTGGAACCGTCGCCGGGTCCGGGTTCTCCGCAGAGACAGGTATCGCTGTGTGAAGTGTGGTGCCCCCGCTACTGAGGTAGATCACATCGTCAACAACGACGATCATTCGGAAACAAACCTGCAGTCTCTGTGCGTCGACTGTCATAAGGCGAAAACTGCACGTGAGGCCGCTCGATCTCGAGAGTTACATCGCGGTCGGGGGTGGGGAGGCACTAACTAGTCACATCACCGCGGGACCGGTGAGGGCAGCTTCTCTCCATGTGTACGGGTCTATCCGACTGTTCCCATCCGTCAGACCCGTCCTTTGTAACCTTTCACCGTTTGGAGTTTTTCATGGCTGGAAGAGGGCCCGCTCCGAAACTGCCGGGCGAACGTCGCCGGCGCAACATGCCGGAGCGTGGCGAGTGGACGGTTCTGCCGGCTGAACCGTATGAGGGTTCGAAACCGAACCTGCCTCGAGTGTCGGGTGGGTTGCTCAAGGAGACGAAGTACACGTGGATCCGCTGGTGGGAGTCGCCGATGGCGCACATGTGGATCGAGTCACAGTGGGCGGACCTGACTCGTGCGATCCGCATTGAGGACACGGTTGCCCGCATGTTGGCCCATTCAGAAACCAAAGGGATCGGTACGTTGCTGATCGGTTTGGACAGGTTGAAGAAGTCTCTCGGTTTGACAGAACCGGGACGCCGTGATCTTCGCTGGCTGCTCCCCACTGAAGCTGAGGAGCTCGCCGAAGTCCACCAGCTGCATGTTGTTGAACCGAAACGGCGGGTGAAAGCAGTCGACCCCAAGTCGGCCAAGAAGAAGGCTTAGGTGCCGTGGCGCGGTCCTGAGTATCCAGGTGAGTTCCCCACTCTCGGCTATCAGGTGGGAGATCTGATCGAGGCTTGCTGTGTGATTCCGGATGGGGATCAGGTGGGTGAACCGTATCTCCTCACCGATGAGATGTGGCATCATCTGCTTTGGCTGTACCGGATCGATCCGAAGTCAGGCAAGTTTGTTTTCGAACGTGGCAGCCAGTTGGTCCGCCCACAGAAATGGGGGAAGGGCCCGTTCTCGTCGGCGGTGGTTATCGTCGAAGCCCATCCGGAAGGGCCGGTCCGTCCGGCCGGTTGGAACGCAGCCGGTGAACCGGTTGGCCGACCGTGGGCAACCCCGTGGATTCAAGTCACGGCGGTGTCTGGTGATCAGACCGACAACGTCTGGTTGGCGTTGCTGCCGATGATCGAACTGTCTGCCCTACGGTTTGACATTCCCGATACCGGCCGCACCCGAATCAACCTGCCCCACGGCGGCAAGATCGAACCTGTCACGTCGTCGCATCATTCCAGACTTGGTCAGCGGATCACGTTCTGTGTGGAGGACGAAACACACAGTTGGACAGCCCACAATCAGGGCCGCCGGGTGGCTGACACGCAACGCCGCAACCTGGCCGGCATGAACGGCCGTTTCCTTGAAACCACCAACGCTTGGAATCCGACCGAGGAGTCGGTAGCTCAGCAGACATCAGAGTCGCAGGCTCCAGGCGTCTATCTGGATGATGTGGATCCGGGGTCGGGGTCGATCAACAACCGACGTGACCGCCGGCGGATGCTCCGCAAAGTGTACGGGGATTCGCATTGGGTTGACCTGGACCGGATCGACATGGAGATTGTTGAGCTCCTCACCCGTGACCCAGGTCAGGCCGAACGGTTTTTCCTCAACCGGAAACGGGGTGAAGGTGACGCCGCCTTCGACCCGGAAGTGTGGAAGGCGCGCGTCGATGATCGGGTTGTCCCCGATGGGGCGTTGATCACGATCGGGGTGGACGGAGCCCGCTGGGATGACGCTTTGGCTGTAGTCGGTACCGAGGTTGAAACCGGCCACCAGTTCGTCATTGGGATTTGGGAACAACCCCCCGACGCTGACGACGACTACGAACATCCCCTCGACGACGTTGACGGGACCATGGTCGAAACGTTCGACCGGTTTTCAGTGTGGCGCGTCTACTGCGACCCGCAACGCATCGAAACTTTGATCGACCGGTGGCAGGGCCGTTGGGGTGAGAAGACTGTTCTCGAGTGGTGGACCAACCGTCCCAAGCAGATGGCCTACGCGGTGCGCCGCTACTCCGAAGCGATCACTGCCGGCGACCTCTCCAACGACGGTGACGTTCAAATGGCTCAGCACGTCGGTCATGCCCGCCGCCAAATGTTGAACGTGGTCGACGACCACAAACGTCGCATGTGGACCGTTCAGAAAGATCGGCCCATGTCCCCCCGCAAGATCGACGCGGTCCCGGCCGGTGTGTTGTCCTGGGAGGCGCGTGGTGACGCTATCGCCGCCGGCGCGACCGTCAAGAAGCAGCAGTATCGGGCATTCAAACGGTGAAAAGGAGTCTCCCCTATGGCTGTTGCGTCTGACTTCTTCAACGATTCGAAGACGTTGATGCCGATGCCGAACGGGTCAGATTCGTTAGTCGGTGACGGGCCGGTTGATGTTGAAGCACGGCGATGGTTGAAACTGCTCGAAGTCCAGTTGGACGCGCAGGCGTCGAAGGCGTTGAGGTTTGACGAATACTACCGGGGTGACCATCCGCTCCCGGAGATGCCGTTTCGTTCCCAGGAGAAAGCCACCTACTACAAACGGAAGTATGCTGACCTGTTGGTCAAGTCACGAACCAACTGGATGCGGCTGGTCATTGACGCGCTTGGTGAACGGTTACGGGTCGAAGGGTTCCGGTTCGGGGACACGGTCGGTGACGAAGCAGCCTGGACGATGTGGCAGGCCAACAATCTGGACGCCGAATCCGACCAGGTTCACACTGAAGCGTTGAAGTCGGGCACCTCATATGTGTCGGTTTGGCCGACCGGTGACATACCACTGATCATGCCGGAACATCCGTCGGAGGTCATCGTCGCCCATTCACCGGAAAACCGGCGACTCCGGGCAGCAGCTTTGAAACGGTGGAAGGTTGGAACAACCACCTTTGCGACCGTGTACCTGCCGGGCTGGGTGGTCAAATACCGGCGGGGTGAGGGTGGCGACTGGATGCGACGTGAACCCGAAGGGGAAGAATGGCCGCTCACAAACCCGCTTGGCGCGGTCCCGATTGTGGTGTTTCGTAACCATCCGGACCTGATCCGTGGCGGGGTGTCGGAGATTTCGGATGTGACCTCGATTCAGGATCGGATCAACGCCACCATTTTCGGTCGCATGTTGGCTGCCGAGTTCACTGCCAGTCAGAAACGGTGGGCGACAGGTATCTCACTGGTGGAGGATCCTGAAACTGGTGAGGCCGTCCCGATCGACTACGACGCCGCCGTTGATTCGGTGTGGATGGACGAAAACCCAGAAGCCAAGTTCGGTTCGTTCCCTGAGGTGACTTTGGCCGGGTTCATTCGGGCGGTTGAAGCCGACGTGCAACATTTGGCGGCGATCACCCGGACACCACCCCACTACCTGTTAGGCCAGTCCGGCGCGTTTCCGTCGGGTGAGTCGTTGAAAGCGACTGAGACCGGTCTGGTCGCCAAAGTGAAACGGCAGCACCTGCATTTTGGGGAATCGTGGGAAGCGGTCATTCGACTCGGTTTTGCAGCCATGAACGATGAGAAGTCGAACGAACGGTCTGCTGAAACGTTGTGGGGGGATCCCGAGTCCCGTTCTGAAGGGGAGCATGTTGACGCGGTGATCAAACTGAAAGCATTGGACATTCCCAACGAGGCTTTGTGGGAGAGAGCCAACGCTACCCCGCAGGAGATCAAACGGTGGAAGACGATGGCTGCCACCTCGAACCTGTTCAGTCTTCTGGGTCAAAGCACCGCTCAGGTTGGGGAACCGGCGGAGACTGTCTGATGCTGAAAATCGTGTTGACCGGCTGGTGGGAGTTGGCCCGTGAATGGCATTGCCGCCGGTGGGGACTGTGGGCGCGACGGTGGGTGGCCGGCACCGGTTGGGTGTGCCGTTCGTGTAGCCGCCGACTGCGCTGGTGTGACGGCGGATACCTTCACGACGAACTCGCCGAGATCATCAGACAGGTTGACCGTGGCTGACACTGTGCTCGGTAAAGAGTTGGTGGCCGCCTACCGTTTCCGTATTGAACAGCTGCGCGGTGCGGCCCGACGTACAGCCGTGACCGCATGGAAAGACCTGACCTCATACAACGAAGCCGACATACCCCGGTTCCTCGAAACCGTGTTGCCGGTGTTGGCCACGATCACCGACGCAGCCGTCTCCGCCACAGACGCCTACCTGGCCACTTTCCAGGAGTTCGAACTGGGTGTTGCCGTGTCCCCGTTGGGCCTCACCGACATTCCCATCCGTCCCACCCCACCGGAGGTTGTGTATCGGCGACCGTTCGTGAGGACATGGACAGCCTTATCGGCGGGTGCTTCCTGGTCTGACGCAGTAGGTCAAGGCCGCAACACGGTCGGCATGTTGGCCGACACAGACACACAACTGGCAGCCCGCAACGCCGCCCAAGCGGTCACCAGCCAGTCGTCAAGGATTGTCGGATATCAGCGGGTACTGGCACCAGGCAAAAACTGTGGCCTGTGCATTGTGGCCTCCACCCAACGCTACTCGTCGGAAGATCTGATGCCCATCCATTCGAACTGTGGCTGCACTGTAGAACCCCTGTTCGGGACCCGCGCACCGTCCCGAATCATCGACGGGGACTCCCTGTCCCTGGTCAAAGACCAGTTACGGTCCGCAGACCTTCCGTACACACGGGAAGCAATGTCGAGGCTTCGTATCGACACAGACACGTTACCGGCGGTCAGCATTGTTTCACACGGCGAGCTCGGTCCCACATTGTGGAACAGCGCGCACAAGTTCACGGACGCCGCCTAGACGGGGTTCGGGTTAGCGCTCACGGCTGGCGTTCAACAGCCGGTGACCTCGGCCGACGGGCCGAAAACGGAGGAAACATTCATGTTCGTACCATTCCGTCCCTTCCGTGAAGAGCACGACGATGCCGGTGGCGGAGCTGCCGGCGACGGTAAAACCGGCGACGGTGACACTGGCAAGTCTGACGAAGACAACTCGAAGACGTTCACACAAGAGGACCTCGACCGTGTTGTCGCCGACCGGCTACGTCGGGAACGCTCCAAATACGCCGACTATGACGACCTGAAAGCCAAAGCTTCAGAGTTCGACAAGGCGCAGGAAGAACAGAAGACCGAACTCGAGAAGGCAACCGAACGTGCTGCTGCGGCGGAGAAGGCGAAAGCCGACACCGATCAGCGCATCAAGGACGCCCTCACGAGGTCAATGGTGATCACCCGTGCCGCAACCAAGGACATCCACGATCTGGATGCTGCCTGGCGGTTGTTGGACACGTCGACGATCGAGTACGGAGAGGATGGGCAGCCGACCGCCAAGTCAGTCGACGAAGCGATCGACGTTCTCGTCACCGAGAAACCGTATCTGAAGAAGGTCGCCGGTACCGGCAGTGGAGACCAAGGTCTCCGCGGTGGCGGATCGGGCACGATCACACGTGACGACCTGAAATCCATGTCCCCTGAAGACGTTGAGAAAGCTCACAACGAGGGCCGACTCGCTCATCTTTTAGGGGTGAAGCAGTAAGGAGTATCCGATGTCGCTAGCGACATTCATACCGGAGATCTGGTCAAAGCTCCTGCTCGCCTCCCTGAAAAAGTCTCTGGTGTATGCCGCTCCAGGCGTCGTCAACCGGGACTATGAGGGTGAGATCAGCGAGCAGGGTGACACGGTCACCATCAACTCGATCAGCCGCCCCACCATTGGAACCTACGTCAAAGGGTCCACAACCATCACCCCTGAGCAGCTGACCACCGCGCAGCGAAAACTGATTGTCGACCAGTCCAAGTACTTCGCCTTCGAAGTCGACGACGTCGACAAACGGCAAGCTGCCGGCGATGTGATTCCCGAAGCGATCGTTGAAGCCGCCTACGGGCTACGTGACGTCGCCGACCAGTACGTCGTCTCCCTGTACACGGGGGTTGTCGCAGCCAATGATCTTGGCACGATCGCCGTCGTGGCAGCCACCCCGACCAACGCCTACGATCTGGTGCTTGTTCCACTTATGGTGGCGTTGGACGACGCAAGTGTCCCGAAGGAGGGTCGCTACGTTGTGATCCCACCCTGGTTCCATGGTCGGCTCCTCCGCGACGACCGGTTCGTCCGGGCCGACGCGTCAGGTGGCACGGAAGCCCTCCGCAACGGGTTCATCGGCCGGGCCTCCGGGTTCGACATTCGCATGTCGAACAACACTCCGAATCCGGTCGGTGACGACAATGTTGTCTTAGCCGGGTTCCCGGGTGCAATCTCGTTCGCCGAGCAGATCAACAAGGTTGAAGCCTACCGGCCCGAAGACTCGTTCTCGGATGCGGTCAAGGGGCTTCACCTGTACGGCGCCAAACTGGTCCGTCCGAACGGGATCGCAATCGCGACCGTATCACCGACCTGATCTGACCGGAGTCTGAGTCGAAGGGGGAACCTCTTTGTAGGGGGTTCCCCCGCTTCTGGAAAGGAACCATCACATGGCACGTACAGCAATCACCGCCGACGTCTTCACCCCGAACGCCAGTCTGGCGGACCCGGCCGGTACAGCCGTCGACCCAACCAACGGGCACATCATCTCAGGTGTGCCTCTCGAAGAACTGGTCCTGCGAATCAGCTCGACGTTCGTCGGTGCCAAGAACTTCACCATCAAGGTCGGTGCCAACCCGCCTGCCCTCGAAGCAGGACAGGGAGATCTGATCGTCCCCCTCAACGCAGCGGTCGGGTTTGTCGGTCCGTTCACGTCGGGCCGGTTCATCCAAGCCGACGGCAGTCTTCACGTCGACGTTGAAGCAGCCGCCACCGGCACCATCACCGCCCTGCACATGCCCAGGACAGCCTGATGTTGCTCAAAGGTACGGGAGGGGCCGTCTTCGAGTTCGACGAGCCCCTTCCAGACCACATTGCCGAGCAACTCGCCAAAGGCCAGCTGATCCCGGTCGACTCCGACGGCAACCCGATCGTCATGATCGGCGCGACGGTTGTCGAAAAGGCCAAGTCGGTCAAAGACATTCTCGAAGAGGTCGGCGACGACCTCAACCTTGCCACGGCAGCTCTCGAGACCGAGCAGGCAACGGAGAACCCACGCAAGTCGCTCATTGAGGGTTTGGGCAAGGTGATCGCAGACGCCTCAGGAGATGACTGATGCCACTCAATGATGCCCTGCTCAACATCGGTGCTGCCGCCATGCAGGGGGCGGCAACGCACCTGCAAATCCACACTGCGATACCCGACGCGGCCGGAAGCAACGAAGCGACCTCGGCCCGCCAACCGATCACATGGGAGGCGGCTGCGAACGGTGACATGATCGCTTTGGTTGACCTGCCGTTCACCGGGGGCGCGGCGAGCGGTCCTGCCACCCATGTCGGGTTCTGGTCGGCGCTCACCGTAGGCACGTTCTATGGGTGGCTGCCAACGACCGGCGACCAGGCTTTCAACGCGGCTGGGGAGTACACCGTCACCGGAATCAGCATTCCAGGAACAGCCACATAGGGGGCACCAATCATGCTGGTGTGTGACGGCCGGGGTGACCGCGGCGGCCACTGCTGTTTCATTGACGGCAAAGTCTGCCAGTTCCTCGACACCGACGGCCCGATCCCCCGCTGCTCGGTGTGGGGGAACTGGGACACCCGTTGGCGTGACGCTCCGGTAGGTCAATGGTTCGCGCAACGTTACCCGGGGTTTGACTGTTCTGATTGGCCTCAGAACATTCCCGAAGTGATGGCCGCCGAACCCACTGCCGGGCCTTTCTACGCCTGCTGCTGGGGAAGGGGTAACCGATAGTGGCCACCTGGATCCGCCTGGGCACCGGTACTGCACCGTCCACGACTGACGCCGCTCTGGTCGGGAACTATGCCCTCGACAACTCCACCGCCCCACCCGACCTCGACCCGGCCGCAGTCACCTCAATCCGAACACAGTGGACGGTCACCGGGTCCGGCTTCGTCGACGACTCATGGGACAACGTTGCCGGGGTGGCTGTTGTCACCGGCGCAACCGAGATCTCCCAGCACCCTGGCGAAGGATCGACCGGCAACCAGAACATTGCCCGCTCCAGCGACCACACTGATTCAACAGGCATCCCCACCGGCCTGTCAGTTGCCGACTGGGAAGCTGCGGTGGTTCGTGGTGATGGAGTGTCGGATGCGTGGTGTTTGTGGAACAAGGTCAAGGGGGCGGACGGTTCCACCTTGGCGGCGTCGGCGCTCACGGTCACGATCACCTACACGCCTGCTGCTGCTGTCGCTGTCCTCGAGCAAGACCATTTCGGGTTCTTCGCTGATGGGACGGCAGCAGGTTCGGCTGCTTTGAACTCGACTGATCGTGATGCGGTCACCGACAAGGACACAATCTTCCATCTGCGGGTGGGTGTCAAAAACACCGGCACCGCCGAATCAGCAACCATCAACCCCAAGTTGCAGTACAGCTACATGGCTGAAGGTACTGGTGGTGCAGTCAACTGGACTGCCTGGACAGACGTGAACGGGGCTTCAGCCAGAGTCAACTCAATCGCGTCGGCAGACATCGTCGATAACGAATCGTTGTTGACTCAACGAGTGTCGACGGGCAGTTTTGCAGGGGGTCGCGCCGACGAGGCGGACGGCACGTTCACTACCGGGCGCACCATTGCGGCAGGGGTGACAGTCGAATGGTTGTGGGTTCTCGAACTCGACTCAGCCGACATTGTGTCCGACCAGGAAGAGTTCCGATTTCGAGTAGTCGAAGGTGACGGCTCCCTCTTCGATGCCTACAACGTAGAACCACACATCAACCCAACCTTGGTCTGGACGCACGGATTCGAAGGTGGTGTCGACGGTGCGGAAGTCAACACGACTATTGCCGACACTGACACCATCGACGGGATTCAGCGCACCACACCTGCCACCGGAATCATCACCTACGACACTGCGGTTGTCCACGACGGGCTGGTGTCTTGCGAGATCAACTACACAGCAGGAGGAACAGCCGCACACAAGCTCCGCTGGTATGACCTCAATCAAGCGGAGGTCGGTTTCCTCCGACTGTACCTTTACTACCCGTCTTTGCCGTCAACCGATCATCGCATCGCTCAAGCTACCGAACATACTGACCTCATAACCCCGTTCGCCATCCATATCGACGCGACTAACAAGATTCAATTGCGAGATAACAGTGGGGTCATTGCCACAGCCACAACCGCCCTGTCGGTGGCGACATGGTATCGAATCGAGCTCAACTACGCGTCGGAGACGGCGACAGGTGTCGGTGACGGAACCTTGCTGGTCCGCTACTACGAAGGCGATTCGGTCACTCTCATTCAGGAGATCGGCCTGACCGGAACGGCGGTCACCGGCACCGAATGGGAGGACCTTGACCTCGGAGTTTTCTCTGATGTCACACAGCACTGGTATGTGGATGCCATCGAATTGGGCAACACTGATTGGATTGGGCCGCTGGCATCTACGCCAACCGGGTCCGCGGCTGGTGCCATAAGTTGGGTTGGTACTGCCGATGGCGTTGCAACCTATGAAGGGTCGTCGTCGGGAGCCGTTTCCTGGGTTGGGTCCGCGGACGGCGCGACCACCCATCAAGGGTCTGCGGCTGGTGCCATAAGTTGGGTTGGTACTGCCGATGGCGTTGCAACCTATGAAGGGTCGTCGTCGGGAGCCGTTTCCTGGGTTGGGTCCGCGGACGGCGCGACCACCCATCAAGGGTCTGCGGCTGGTGCCATAAGTTGGGTGGGTGCTGCCGATGGCGCGACCGTCCACGAAGGATCTGCCGCAGGTGCAGTCGGATGGGTTGGGTCGGCTACCGGGGTGGCTCCGACGGGTGTCCCCGAAGGCACCGCGACAGGCAGCATCTCCTGGGTGGGCTCGGCAGATGGGGTTGCCGTCCACGAAGGGTCAAGTGCCGGGTCTGTGTCGTGGGTTGGCTCGGCAGATGGTGCCACCACTCATCAAGGTTCTGCCACTGGGTCGGTTGCATGGTCCGGCACCGCGGACGGCGCTGTTGTTCATGAAGGAGATTCGACTGGGTCGATTGTCTGGGTGGGGAGTGCAGACGGTGCCGTCACCCACGAAGGTTCTTCAACAGGAGCCGTCGGTTGGGTGGGCTCCGCAGACGGTGTAACCGTCCACGAAGGCGCTGTTGCAGGATCGATGTCCTGGGTGGGCTCGGCAGATGGGGTTGCCGTCCACGAAGGCGCTGTTGCAGGATCGATGTCCTGGGTGGGTTCCGCAGACGGGGTAGCCGCCTCAGGTATTCCCGAAGGGTCCGCTACCGGGAATATCTCCTGGGTTGGCACCGCCTACGGGACCCAACCTTTCGGGTTCATCCGTCAACCCGTCGGGTTCATCCGTCAACCCGTCGGGTTCATCCGTCAACCCGTCGGGTTCATCCGTCAGCCTGTTGAGATCGTTCGAATGCGCGGGAGGTTGACACATGGCGCTCTGTGACCAGTCGGACATTGAAGCCCTACTCCAGTCGTCCATTGTCTCCGATCCTAATAATTGGGTGGCCAAGCTGATCCAACTGGCTCAGGGTGGTATCGAGGCTGCGGTCGGTACTCCACTTGATGAAGCCAACTATGTGGACACGTTGGACGGACCCGACTTTCGGTCGTCGTTGTGGCTTCCACACTGGCCGGTCACCGCGGTCACATCATTGGTCGAGGACGGTATCGCACTGGTCGAGAACACTGACTTTGTGTTGAAGCACGGCGGTAAGAAAGGTGAAGTAGTTCGCCTGTCTGGCGGCTACCACACGTTCTGGACGGTCAAACCACAGTCGATCGTAGTCACCTACACAGCCGGGTTCACGACTGTGGCTGACGTTCCTGACGGGTTGCGTGGGCTGTGTGCTGTGGTCGTGTCCCGCATGTTCCTGGCTGCTGCCGCTTTCGCTGCCAACGACAATCTGGGTGTCCGACAGGAGTCGATCGGTTCATATTCGGTGACCTACACCGACGTGACGAAAGACGTCGCCGCGGCCGGTCGGCTCATCGACCACGACCTTACCGTTGCCCGCCGGTACGGCCGCCACCGTTCCACCGTCCCCATCCAATAATCCGAGAGGAGCCTTCTCATGGCTGATGTCCGACTCACCGCCGAACCCGTAACCCGCACCGGTCTGGCCGCTGCTTACACGACCGGTCTGTCCATTGCGAACACATATCTGGTACGGCTGGCCGGCAAAACGATGCTTCATTTCAAAAAGTCGGGTGCCGGTGCCTGTGTTGTCACGTTGGAAACCCCCGGCCAGGTGGGAGGGTTGGCGGTTGAAGACCCAACCGTGTCGGTACCGGCCACCACCGGTGACCTGTTCGTTGAACTTCCCCCCCATTTGTTCGCTGACGGTTCCAACGACGCCCGATTCACCCTTTCTGAAGTGACCGGCCTGTCGGTGGCGGTCCTCCAACTGACATGAGTCTCACCTTTCTGGCCACCGAAACGGTCACAGTGGTGACGGTTGGTCAGATAGGCACCGACCGTTACAACAATCCGACCATCGGCGAAACCGGACGGGTCGACTACTACGGATGGTTGGAACAACAATCCGGGCAAGAGACCGTTGAAAACCGGGATTTGCAGGTTGGTGACTGGTTGTGTGTGTTGCACCGGCGGGTTGACGGTGCAACCTTCGACATGGACGTTGCGATGACCGGCCGCGACCGGGTCGAAGCCCGCAACCTGACCTTTCAGATCATCGGCCCACCAGCGGTGGCACGCAGTCCACGTGGACAACATCACATCGAACTTCACCTTCGACAGTTGGACGAGTAAATGGCTTTGTTCGTTCCAAATCCGGATTTCGCGGACGACTATCTGAAATCTGACGAAGCCCGACAACTTCTCGAAACGGCTGTACCGATGGTCGAACAAGCAGTCCGTGGTTTGGCTCCGGTCCGGTCGGGTGACTATCGCAACGGGATTGAAAGTGTGGTGGGTCGTGATGACAACGGTGAATGGTTGGGCCGGGTGAACGCCATGCACTGGTCGTCGCATTGGGTGGAAGCTGGTACCGGTCCACCATCCAATCTGGCGGTGTTTGCACCGTTGCGTCGTGGTGCCGAATCGGTGCTTGGCCCTGTGAAAGGAGACTCATGAACGTTGGAATCACCTACCTGAAATCCCATCAAGGCCACGAACCCGGTGACACAGCCGAGGTGTCTTTGTCTGAGGCACGGCGTCTCGGATGGGCGGGTCTCGCCCGACAGTCAACCGGTCGCGCGGAGGACACTTTCGACGATCTTGAGGAGCTCGTCCTCGAGGAGCCTGTTGTAAAGGCGGCTTCCAAGAAACCGGCAGCGAAGAAGTAGCCGATGGTTGACGTTGAGGCCCTCACCGTCGCTCATCTCCTCACCGACTCGACTGTCACCACTTTGACCGGTACCCGAATCGGCACAGAAATCCCGGCCGGGCAAGCCTGGCCCAAAGTCCGGGTGTTTCGAATCAGCGGACCTTATGTGGTGGGTGATCACCTTGAACGGGCCAGCCTCCAGATCGACGTGTGGGCTGATGACAAACCGGCCGCCTGGGATGTGACGGCCGTCACCCGCAAATCAGTGTTGTCCATGTGGTCAACCTCCCACGTGTTGGGGGTGGTCACCAAGGTTGAAGAAACACTCGGACCGTCATGGTTGCCGGATCCGGAAACGGATCGGCCCCACTACATGTTCGGTGCTGCCGTGTACACCCACCCCTAGTTTCCGTCGGAAAACCCTGCCATCGAGGGCACCCAGTCGCAGAATAAAGGAGGTCCGTTGTGACCCAAACCAACGCAGAGATCGTCATCGGTGCCAACGGTGCCGCCTATGTTGCCCCGGTCGGTACCGCACTACCAACCTACATTTCCGACGCACTCAACGTCGCCTTTGTTGAGCTCGGATTTTTGACTGAGGACGGTCTCAAGTTCAAAGACGAACCGTCCCAGGCGATGATCAAGTCGTGGCAGTCACTGTATCCGACCCGCCGCACCATCGAAGGGTATGAAGCGTCGGTGGCGTTCACAATGCAACAGTGGAACAAAGGCAACGTCGAGTTCGCACTCAACGGGGTGGTGACCGAACCCGATCCGGTCGGTCATGTTGGCGAATACACGTTCACGCCAACCCGCGACGGGGTTGTCCCGGAAAAGTCGCTGATTGTCGAATGGCAGGACGGCACCAAAAACTATCGTCTGCTGATCGCCCGGGGCACCCACTCTGAAGCCGTCGAAACGGAACTGGTGAAAGGTTCCGAAGCGGGGTTGCCGATCGGGTTTGAGATCATCGAATCGGCCGGCATTTCCCCATACCTGCTACTCACCGACGACCCGGCGTTTGCCTGATGTCTCGCATTGACCTGAACAAGGCCCGCGCGGTGCGGGCCGCCCAGGCTGAAACTGACGATGACGGTCCGGTAGTCGTTCTCGACGGTCTTGAACTGGTGCTCCCCCGGGCGATCCCGGCTGCAGCCTTGGAAGCGTTCGAGGGTGGGTCTTTGACCGGGTTCCTGGCCGGTGTGATGGGTGACAGCCAATGGGCTGCTTTCAAAAAGGCTGGCGGTGACCACAAGGACATTGAAGTGCTCGTCTCCGGCTATTTGGAGGAGCTCGGCATCGATCCGGGGGAATCCTTAGCCTCTGGCGTTTCATCCGACAGCACTTCGGAGCGTTAGAGGCCGACTTCCAAGCCCATTACCGCCTGGACCTTCGCCACCTGTTGTGGAATCCGGGCGGGGTTGAACTACGTCGCCTACGTTCACTGCTGTTCGGGTTGCCGCCCGGTGCGGCCATCTACCGTGACGTGGCCGGAACCCCTCCCGATCAGCCACCATGGGGGTATACGGAAGAACTGTTGGCGGTGATCGCCGAACTCGTCCACGAAAACATTCGGGTTCTGGTCAAGGCCAACAGCAAGAAGGGGACCCGTCTACCCGACCCGTTGCGGCTGCCCAGACCGTGGACACCACCCCGCCGCCCGGCTACTGCCCATGACCTGAAACTGTTGTTCGGCGGTCGAGTGGTCTACACACCTCGAGGAGAGTAAACACAATGGGTCTTCCCGCCGGTACCGCTTTCATCAACGTCAGACCGTCTCTGACGTCACAGTTCTCATCCCAACTGACCTCGATGATTTCACCGACCATGCTCAAAGTCGGTGCGGCTGCCGGCGGTCTGCTGGCGGTGGGGATCGGCGCCGGTATCGCCGCCTTCAAAATCGGTGAAACGTTCGATGAGGCAGTCGACACGATCCGGGTTGGGACGGGTGCAACCGGTGAAGCCTTGGGTGGTCTTGAATCCGATTTCAAAGAGGTGTTCAAAGCGGTTCCAACCTCAGCCGGCGACGCGGCCACGGCAATCGCAGATTTGAACACTCGTACCGGCGCAACCGGGGAAGGGTTACAGGATCTGGCCGAAATCGAAATCGAGTTGGCCCGTATCACCGGTGGTGACCTGGCCGGTCAGATCGCTTCCACCACCCGGCTGTTCGGGGATTGGGATGTGGCTGCCGGTGATCAGGCTGCCACATTGGACAAGGTGTTTCGGGCGTCGCAAAGCACCGGGATCGGGGTGGGGAAACTGTCCGATCTGGTCGTCCAGTTCGGTTCACCACTCCGCCAAATGGGGTTTGGCCTTGACGAATCGTTGGCCCTGTTCGGCAAGTTCGAAAAGGAAGGTGTGAACACTGAAGCGGTGCTCGGTGGTATGCGGCAAGGGTTGGCCAAAATGGCCCGGGCAGGGGAAGAACCGGCCGACGCTTTAGCCCGGATCACCGACGAAATCAAAAACGCCGGCACAGTGTCTGAAGCGAACCAGTTGGCAATTGAAACGTTCGGGGCCCGGGCCGGTCCGGACATGGCAGCCGCCATTCGGGAAGGCCGGTTCGAACTTGGTGAGCTTACCGGGGTCATCGCCGGCGGGTCCGAAACGGTACTCGGCGCGGCGGCTGACACCCAGTCGTTCTCTGACAAGTGGCAGATGTTGAAGAACCGGGTTCTGGTGGCTTTGGAACCGGTCGCCACCCGTGTGTTCGATGCGATCGGGCGGGCTATGGACACCATCGGGCCGATCGTCGACAAGGTGATCGGCTGGTTCAGTGGCAGCAACGGCCTGACTTCTACGTTTGCCACAGTGCAGAAACTCACCGGTGACATATTCCCCAAAATCGGGGAAGCCATCAGTTCGGCCATGGCCACCATCCAAACCGTAGTCGAACTTGTACTCGGCGGTTTGCAAGCGTTCTGGGCGGAGTGGGGTGACATCATCCTCGGCACCGTACAGGTTGTGTGGGAGACCATCCGCGGTGTCATCGAAGGGGTGCTTGACGCTATCAGCGGCCTCTTCGACTTCTTCCGAGGACTGTTTACCGGGGACTGGCAGCTCATGTGGGATGGGATCAAACAGTTCGTGTCCGGTATTTGGGATGGAATCACCGCCATCATCGGTGGCGCCTTCAACCTGGTTTCCGGATGGATCAGCGGCTTCTGGGGCAAAATCGCCGGGGCCTGGTCCACCCTGTGGACCAACGTCAAAACCGCCGCTCGGGAAGCGTGGGACAGTCTCACAACCATCATCTCCGACCGTATCGACGACGTGTTGCAGTTCTTCAAGAACCTGCCCGGCCGGGTTGTCGCCTTCCTCGCCGATTTGGTGCAGGCCGGTCTTGACCTTGGCGCCGGTCTGATCGACGGGATCCTCGACGGGATCAAAGACATCGGAACCAAACTACTCGACTCGCTCAAACAGAAAATTGGGGGGGCGATCGACGGGATCAAATCCTTCTTCGGAATCGGATCCCCCTCCAAGGTTACTGCCGCTCTGATCGGGGCCCCTCTTGGGGAAGGAATCATCACCGGACTGTTGGGCACGTCCACCGACATTGGCAAAGCGTTCGCCACGGTAACCCGATTCAACATTCCCGACCTGGCCCTCGCCGGTGGTGGTGACCTGTCCGCTAGTGAAGGGGCCAGTCCGATCGGCCCGTTCTACATTCGATCCGAAGCCGACCCGATCGCCATCGGTCGGGAAGTCGCCTGGCAGACAAAGACGTCAGGCATATGAGCGTCTACACGTTTCGCGGTTTGACGATGGGTGACGGCACCGACGTTCTCATCGATGGGCCCCTCACCGTTGAAAGTCTCGACGTTGACATCCAAAACGACAACCTGCCCGCCTACCATGGGGCCATCCCCGGCGACTCCTACGCGGTCGGCTCATCCAACCCACTGAAGATTGTGGTAGTCGGCACGGCTTTAACTACACTCACCGACCAAGTGTTGGCCGCGTTTGCCCCGTCAGTGTCAACAGAAGACCCGTTCGTTTGGGATGACCGACTCCGCTACTGCCGGGTCAAATCACGCAAAGTGACCCGCAAAGCCGGGTCCACTGTTGTCAACGTGTTGCTGTCCGGTTCCGACCCGGCCATCTACGCAGCTGTCCTGTCGTCGGACAGTTTGGCAGTGTTCGCCACGTCCGCCGGGCTGTCCTATCCGGTCACCTACCCGAAAACGTATGGGGCGGCCGGTTCCGGTGCCGGAACTGTCGTGTCGAATAACGGCACGTGGGAAACATGGCCGACCCTGACCATCAACGGCCCTACTTCAGGTGTGCTGACCGACCCGATAATCGAGAATGTCACCACCGGCAAGACAATCGCTTTGTCGGCTGAAGGTGGAGCCCAGATTGGGGTAGGTCAACAACTGGTGATCGTCAGTCACCCCCGCATCCGATCGATCGCGTTTGCGTCGGGGGCCAGCCGCTATTTGAACCTGTTTGTCAATTCCGAGTTTTTCCCTCTGGCACCCGGTAACAACGAACTGCGGTTCAAGGGTTCCGGCGTGACAACCGACGCGTCCTGTGATGTCGAATGGCGTGACGCCTGGATTTAGTTTTGGAGGATTGAATGGCTGCCACCGCAACAATCAAAACCCGGGCTATCCAGTTGGAGTCACTACCGGCGGTGATCGACCGGCTCATCAACAGTGTCCTCCTAACTGAAGGGGTAGTCGACGTCGCCGGCCTCAGTTTCAAAGTCGCCCAAAACTTGGGTACCGACATGAACGTCAAAGTCGGATCAGGTACTGCCTACGACCGGGCTGTGGTGGCAGGTGATCTAGCCGGGCAAGGCGTCTACGTGATCGAACATCAAAACGCCAGTCAAGTGCTGGCAGTTCCGGCTTCTGACCCGACCAACCCGCGCAAAGACATTGTCATCGCCCGAATCTACGACGACACATTCGACTCGTCCGGCAACTCCTATGCAGACGTCGAACTGATCCAAGGCACCCCAGCCGCCGCCCCGACAGCCCCAACGCTCCCTGACGGGGCTTTGCTGTTGGCCACAGTTGACGTGGCAGCCGCCACCACCGCCATCGTCAACGGAAACATCACCGACAACCGGTATGAGGCACCCATCCGGGGTGAACACGTTCAAACAGTCCAGTTCACATCATCAGGCACGTTTACGAAAGCGGATTATCCGTGGCTGAAAAAGGTTCGTGTGAGGGTGCAGGGTGGCGGTGGTGCCGGTGGTGGCGCGGCAATAACGGCGGCTGGACAGTTCGCTGCTGGGGGCGGTGGCGGTGGTGGTGGATATGCCGACACCGCCACCGCCGCCAGTGCTTTGAGCGCGTCCGAGACAGTGACAGTGGGTGCCGGCGGTGTCGGTAGTGCCGGAGCGACGGGTGGAGCCGGTGGAGCGTCGTCGTTCGGCACACTTGCTATCGCGTCAGGCGGTGGCGGCGGATCTTCGGGTCCGTCGTTGGTCGGACCTGCTGCCACGTTGGGTGGTGCCGGTGGGCAAGGATCGGCGGGCGACTTCCAAACAGCGGGCGGTGGCGGCGGGTTCTCGGTGTTCGGGTTTTCGCAACTGCTTAAAAGCGGGATAGGGGGGTCGAGCCTGCTGGGTGATACAGGCACCGGCCAGTCGCAGCAAATTTCCAGTAACGGCGCCGTCGCGTCAGGGTATGGCGCAGGCGGGTCTGGAGGCGCCAACCTGGCGTCGCAGGGCACAGCCAAAGCTGGTGGCGCCGGTGGGCAAGGTATCGTCATCGTCGACTTGTACGCCTAACAACATTTGAGGAGTATGTCATCCCCCCGGCCACCCAACCGCAAAGTGCTGTCACCACTCTGGCCACCCAACCCCGCGGGGGTGGTCCAATCGGTGAAGAGTTCCCAGCAGAGATTATCCGTTACGGATGGCGTCACAACCGGCCGGGAGCATGCACGTTCCGACTGTCCCCCGACCATCCCAAAACGTCGGTCTCGAACCTTACGGCCGGAGCTCATGAGGTTGTGATCCGACGCAACAGTGAACCCGTCTGGGTTGGCCCTCTGTTGACTGTTGTCGAGAGGCAGAGCGCCAAGAAACGGTCTGTCGAGTTCGGGGCGGAAGGGTTGATGGCCTACCTGCGCAAATGGTATGTCACCTCCACCCTCTCCTTCACCGACACAGTCGACGACCAGTTTGATATTGCCTGGACGTTGATCAACCACCACCAGCAGAAAGCAGGCGGCGACTTCGGCATTGTGAAAGGGTTCACATCCGGGTCGGGACGCACCCGCACCCGCCTCTACCCAGGGTACGAACACAAAAACATCTTCGATGCTCTTGTTGAACTGGCCGACGTCAATGACGGTTTCGATTTTCAATTCCGGCCATCCGACCGGGCGTTCGTCCCCTCCTACCCGCGGCGGGGACGACGCCGCCCCGACATCATCTTCGACATTCGCAACATTCGCAGCTTCACCCGTCAAATCGACGCCACTCAACAAGCCTCACAAATACTTGGGGTAGGGGCCGGTGAAGGCGCCCCCTCCGGCTCCGGAGGGCAAGGCGGGATGCTCGCTTTCCAACTGCAAGACTCGACCGCCACCTCCACATACGGGCTCACCCAACGCCCCTACATCAACAAAGACATCACGGTTTCCACCAGTCTCCAAGATCATGTGAGGGCAGAACTAGCCGCCTGGAAAAACGTGCCTAATCTGATCGCGATCACAGTCGACACCATCGATCCACCGTTTGGGTCGTACAGTCTCGACGACGAAATTCGGGTCATCTGGCCGTCCCCCTACCAACCAGTCGACGAGTTCCAACAGGTCATTGGAATCGACATCGAATGGAAACGTGGCCGTGAACAGGCAGTCCTTTACCTGACCCCCCTCTAGGAGAACATGTGCCTGGTCCTTCCTGGTTTCCTGAAGCCAACCGACTTGCCGAACTCGATAGACGGGTCCGCACTTTGGAACTGGCCGCCCGTCTCGAGCGGGCTTCAATCGGTGCAGGTGGAATCACTGTCACCGACGGCGGGAAAATCCAGGTCCTCGATTCGTCGGGCAACGTCCTCACCGAACTCGACTCTGATGGCGTGGAAGTTTTCGAGGCGGACGGTTCGACCCTCGTCTTGATTGACGGGACGGGGATCCGACTCAACAACTCGGCGGGGACACGGCTCGCCGAGTTCACTCAAACAGGTTTGCGGTTCTACGACGCCTCCGGGAACGTGCTCGTCGAAATTGACAGTGTCAGTCTCGACATTTTCAACACGGCCGGATCAACCTTATGGTCGTCTGCCCAACTGTCATCGTTCGGGGAACGGGTCATGGCAGTCGATCCGACTCTACAAACCACCACATCGGCCAGTTACGTGACTTTGGCCCACTGGTATCCCAACTCAGACAACGTCAACGAAGTTGAAGTCACCGTTGACTGTTCGTGGGGGGACACAACAGTCGCCGACCTGCGGATCTGGGCTTGGCCCACCTACGGGTCAACAGGGGCGGGTGGTGTCATCGATACGATCACCGGTGTGACCGGACTGTTGGGAGGTGGCCTGTTCGGGGTGACCCTCAACGGCAGTCTCGCTGGACTGTGGGCAGGGTCAGGCCTTGACATCTACCTGGAAGCCCGCCGCACGTCCGGTGCCGATTTCCTCGACGTGTACCCCCGCCGTCCACTCATCGCCTCCAGAACCTTCTAAGTCGAAAGGGTGACACATCAATGGGGTTTTACCTGCTTGACCATCCCAACCTCAACGCGCCGGTTCGGGACAACGGTCTGCGTGGCTGGTACTACCCCACCCGCAGAGTCTGCCGGCATGGGATTGCAGGCCCGCATTTGGCTGTTGTGCATGTCACCACCCAACTGCCCGACTACAACCCACCCGACACCGGCGCGGAGAACGTCGCCAACTACGCAGCCACCACCACCCGCCCGGTGTCGTGGCATGACACCATCGATTCCGACAGTCATATTGAGATGCTGCCCGACGACTTCACCGGGTTTCATGTCCACGGCTACAACCGGTGTGCGGTCGGGGTGGAGATCTCCACCGACTATCTGGAATGGGCGGCCGCTCCCGACTGGTGGACCAACCAAACCCTTACTTTGCTTCGCAACCCCGGACTCCGGTGGGTGGCACTGGGGATACCACCCGTCCGGTTGACCAAAACCGAGGCTGACGCCGGCAGGTTCGGGTTCATTGATCACAGTCGCCTCGACCCTGACCGTCGGAGAGACCCGGGCCCCGATTTTCCGTGGACCCGTTTTCTCACCAGTTTGGAGGACCCTATGCTCACCCCTGTTCAGGAAGAGTTCATTGTTGAACTGTACGAACGGGTCACTACTGGTGGTGGCAACGCCCGCTCTTTGCCTTACGTGTTGGACGCCTACCGGGCTTTGGCCGGTCGGGTTGGTGTGTCCGGTGCCGACCCGACCACAGTCGCAGCCAACATTGCTTTGACCGCAGACATCAACACGTCAGATGGTGTCAACGATCAGATCGGGCAGGCCATCAACGACGCCGCCGCTGCTAAAGCACTCGCCGAACGGGCACTTCAAACCCTCGCCAAGATGAAAGCTGTCCTGTGAACTGGCTGGACCATTTTGCCACCCAGCTTGCTGCTGGTGCTGCCTTCCTGGCTGTGTTGGGGTTGGCCTGGCAGAAAGGGGTTATTCCCGCCTGGAGAGGGCTGCGCGCCCTGGTGCATGCCGCCGACCTGCTGGCCGGTATCGCTGCACACACTCGTGACCTGCCAGAGGCACTCCCAGTGCTGATGAGCATCGCAGAAGAGTTCACACCCAATGGCGGCCTCACCTTGGTCGACCGGATCACCCGCCTCGAGCTCGGGCAGGACAACATCACCCGACAGTTGGAACAGCATCTTGTCCGTGATCCGGCTTCACGCAGCCGACGATCCGACATCACCTTCGACCCACCAACCGGGACGGGCATCTGACCGGCCTGGCCGTCCTTGTCACTGCCGTTCTCCTGTTCGAAGGGGTTCTAATCGCCTACCGGCCATCCCACCGACGGAGGTTTCATACTGTGACGTTTTACCACCCTTACCAGGACCTACCCAAACCTGTCCCGAAAGGAGCCTTTCCGATGATCCGATCCGCAATCAAGACCGTGGTGGCCGCAATAGTGGCCTGGGCTGCCGCCAAAGGCATCGCCATTGATGAGGGGGCACTCACCGTCGTGTTCACCGGACTGGCAGCCGGAGTGCTCAATCTGGCGTCGAGCTGGCTTGGGAAGAAGTGGCCGGTATTTACCCGTATCTGGCCGGTACCGGAGTACGACACCACCAAGACCTGACCTAACACCCATCCTCCACAGAGAAGCCCCCCACCTGGAGGTGGGGGGCTTCTCCGCGTCCTGGAAGGCTCCTCGGGGTTAACCTTCGGTGAGGGTCCAGGCGCCGTCTGCTTCGATCTCGATAAGCAGCGCTCCGTCGTCCAATCGGACCGTCCCTTCGTACACACCGATTTCGTTGATGAGGAGATCCCGATCTGTCCCGTGGGAGAGAACAGCAAAGTTGCTTGAACCGTTGTGAGTGGCATGAAGCCGACCAGAAACGGCACCGACCAGGATCACAGCATCACCGGTGCCTGACAGGTCACCGTTGTAGACGGGGGCTGCCAGGATTGGGTTGACGAGGATTTCCCATGCTCCGGATGCTGTGATCTCCAGTTCGGCGACGAGCTCGTCTGTGTACAGGTTGACCGGTCGTGCACCCTGGTACACGCCGATTTCGTTGACGAGCAGGTCAAGCCGGCCACCGGCCTGGTCGTAGGAGAGCACGGCAATGTTGCTGGTTCCTGACGAGGAGATGTTCAGAATGGCTGGCAGGTCGTTCGGGACTTGGAGGTCGACGATGTCGTCTCCGGATCCGGACAGGGTGAACGGTTCAAAGGTGACCGGCTGGCTGGTTGTGGTGGTCGCCGGGACTGTGGTTGTTGTCTGTAATGTTGTTGTGACTGTCGGGCCGGTCGACAACACACCGGTGGTGTCGGGGCTTGTCGGCGGGCTTGTCGTAGCAGTCCCAGCCTGTGGATTGTCGTCTCCGGAGCCGGGTATCACCGCGACCAACACAATCAGCACAACCACCACCAGCAACACCTTCTGCCACCGTTTCAGGGTCCTCCACCAGTCCATCACAATCTCCTCATTCCAGATAGTCCAAAGCGAACATTACCTCTTGAAGCCGTGCCGCGGTGGTGCGGGTGTAGCCGGCTGTTGTTTCAGGTCGGGCATGCCGTGCGAACGTTTGAACTGCCCGCAGGTTCCCGGTCCGGTCGTTGGCAGTCGCCAACGCCGTATGACGAAGCACGTGTGGGCTGATCGTTCCAAGCCCGGCCTCTTCCGCGACCTGACGCACCCACGTCCAAACCGTTCCCGGCGCGACATGATCACGAGCTCCCAACCCCTCGAAAACATAGGCCGTCCCGTTCTGTCGACCGATGAGCTCCCGGCGTAACGCTGGATGCACAGGCAATGTGGCCACAACCGAACCCTTCCCCTGCACCGTATACCACTCCCGATTCCCATCGAACCGATCCCACCGCGCCTCTGCTATCTCTTCCCGACGCATCGCCAAGTACATCGCCATCAGCACGGCAGTCCCTTGTGGCCACCATCCTTGTGCGACTTGGGCGAGTCTCCGCGCTCCGTCTTCTTCGAGAGCTCGGCATACCATGTACGGTTTTGGTGGTACCCGTACGGCGCCGACTGGCGGGTCGGTCCGGCCGGTCATGGCCCAATAGCGTGTCAGTGTGGATTGTATGTGCCGCCGGGTCGAGGTGGAGTTGGGTGTGGAGTCGACATATCGGGCGAGCTCGAGTGCTGTGAGCTCGTTGATGTTGCTGCCAATGAACTTGCACCAGTCCTCGATTTGGGCGAGGCGGTAGAGGTAGATGCGGATCGTTTTGATTGAGAGTCCGTCCCTGGCCAGGTACTCGCGGAAGTCCCCATATGACATCCATAACTCTTCTCCCCGCCCAGGTGGCCGCCCCATGGTCGTTCTGTCCTTGACTCCACAACTATCGGAAAAAAACGGATTTGCTTTAGGAAACGAGGAGCACCTCTTCACGAATCTCGTCCGGCTGTTCACTTTGAGGGAACGGGAGAGCCATAGTGTTGGAGCCAGTGAAGGAGAACTCTCCCTGAGCAGGGAGTTGGTGATACCCCGGAATAGCGCGATCTGAAACAGATCGGCTTCCGGAGGCAACGCTAGCAGCGGGCCCATAGGCGTAGAAGTCAAGCGAGAGCCTTTGGATGTCCGATATGGCCATGGCGATCTCGATGGTGAGATGCTTTCGACCCGACTCGAGGGCTTGGATCATTCCACGAGTCCATCTGTCGCCGGTCGTGTTCTGCAGTGCTCTCGCCAGATCCTCTTGGCTGTGATGCATCCATAGCCGACCTGTCTTGACCCCTCTTTGTGGTGTCCAGTCGGTATCCATGTTCCATACGGTATCTCATACGCAGTGAACGCGCAACACAACACACCAGATAGTGGCGCGCACTCTGCTTGACTTTTCCGCTCGTATATACAATAATCCGCCCCATGGCACACGACCTTCGCAAAATGGTGGATCGCCTGCTCGTCAAAGATGCAGATACCACACTAGAAAGATTCCTCCGTGAATCCCGTCACAACGGCTCCTCCTACGAGTCGATGTCCCAAGATCTCCACCTCATAACCCAGGGTGCTGTGGCAGTCACTGCTTCGACCGTCCGACGTTGGTGTGCTGATCTCGAGGAGCCTTCCGAGGTGGCGTCGTGACCTGGTGGGCCCGTTTCCTCAACGCCACGACCGGCCTGTCGTTCGGGTTCCTGATCGCTGCCGTCTGGTTCGGAGACCTGCGCGCGGTTCTGCTGTTTGTTGTTCCCGCCTGGTTGTCGTTGACGGCCTGGCTTCGCCTTGATACGGAGGTTTCATGATGTCGGTTCTGCACCTATCCATACCCGTTTTTCCTTCTCGTCGTAGCGGGTCCACCGGTGTGGTACTTCCGGTGGTGGGTGCAGAACCGACGGTTTCGGGTGGGGTGGGAGTTGCCGGCCAGGCAAGTAATGGAGGTTCTCCGTCTCCCCCTGTACCGGCACCAGCGCCTGCTACCCCACCCGAAAACCTGGCGGGTCCAGCTCGTTGCCCGGTCTGTGGTGACAGCAATCGGGTTGGTGTGTTTCGTCGCACCGTGTTGGGGTTGGCATGTCTCCACTGCGCGGTCAGAAACCAGTGACACAGGCGACAAGGGTTGGGCCAAGGGGGGCCGTTTCGGGAAGTGGCGGTCTCCCAGCCCGACAACAGGCAGTCTTGGCAGGCCTCCCACCGGGTCCCCGTATCCCCGGTTCCTGCCGTGGGTCGGGGACTATACTTCCGGTCCCCGACCCACTCTTCGCAGACCTGGCCGCCCGGATTGCCATGTTGTGTGGCACATCCGCAGGGTCGGTGTCGGATGGGACCCGCACCCCGGCCGCGCTCCGGGCTCGCCGGCTGGTGGCATTCATCACCCGCCACCATCTCGAGGTGCCCCGCACTGTGGTGGCCGCCTATCTGAATGTGTCGGGCCGTCACCTGCGTCGGCTCCAAACCGAAGCCGAACAGACGGTACGGGAAGACGCAGACACGGCAGCGTTGGTGTGGCAGCTGATTTCAGGGAGGCCATAAATGATTGAGGGTTGGAAGGTGACGACACATGATTTGCGGCCCCCCGTTCGGGGTGGCCCCCCGATTTTTGACGGCACACCGGGCACCCTGCTGCCGGCTGTGACTGTTGACAGATCCGACAAAGAGT
>JARGFH010000039.1 GCA_029210695.1 Acidimicrobiia bacterium | reverse complement strand
CGAAGAAATCATTGCCAAAGTCAAACGAGGACGAGCCGCCCTCAACCAGATCACTGAATCCGCGACAGACCACTAGTGCCGCAGGGAGCCCACCGGCCACGCGGTCGTGCGAATCGGGCGGCGAAACGCCTGAGGCCCCGGCTGGCCCGGGGGAGTGGCAGAGGTCATCGGTCATCCTCCAGGTCGGTGGGTACCAGCGCGGCGGTCAAGGCGAAGCCGACCGAGCCTTCTCGCTCGTCGTCGGCTTCCCGCAGGTCGGAGACCAGCCGGTCCATCCGGCCAACGAACTCCTGTGCCCGGTCGGCGGACAGTCGCACCACCACCCGGCCCAGATGGGCCACCATCCAATGTGGCCTTTTCCTCTATCCAGTCGAAGGACGCGGTCGGCATAATGCCAATCGGGAGGCGCCTCGACCGCATCGAGAGATACGGGAGGCATTATGAGACCGAGGGTATGGGGATTGTTGTTCATGGCAATCCTGCTGGTGGCGGCCGTCGTTCCGGCCGGCGCCCAGGAGCTCACACCCATCGAGCAACTAGGGGAGGGCATCTTCTTCGACGAAGCCCTGTCCATCAACGGAAACCAGTCGTGTGCGAGCTGTCACGATCCTGATTGGGGCTGGACCGGTCCGAACGAAGCGATCAACGCAGCCGGAGCTGTGTACGAGGGTTCCATCGCCGGCCGATTCGGGGACCGCAAGCCGCCGAGTTCCGCCTACGCGACGGTGAGCCCGATCTTCCATGTGGACAAGAAGGGCACGTACGTGGGAGGCAACTTCTGGGACGGCCGGGCGACGGGCGAGAAGCTGGGGAATCCGGCCGCCGATCAAGCGCAGGGACCTTTCCTGAATCCGATGGAGCAGGCACTTCCCGACTCGGCGTGCGTGGTCTGGAAGGTGTGTACCGGTGGCTACGGGACGCTTTTCACCAGCGTCTGGGGGGCGGACACCTGCAGTATCACCTGGCCGGGAGGCATTGCGGCTACGTGCGCTACCGAGGGCACCACGGTGGCCCTTTCCGCCGCCGACCGTACCATCTCCGATGGCGCCTACGACCAGATTGCCCTCGCGATTGCGGCGTTCGAAGACTCCACGGCCTCCAACGCCTTCAGCTCGAAGTTCGATCTGGGCAAGTTGTCGAGAGAGGAGCAGAGAGGCTTCGCGCTGTTTCAGGGCAAGGGTGGCTGCCGGGCGTGCCATTCCGCCACCGGCCAGGATGCGCTGTTCACCGATTTCACCTTCGACAACCTCGGCATCCCGGTGAACCCCGAGAACCCGGCCTATCTGGCGGATCCCGACTTCAGAGATCCTGGTCTGGGTGGCTTCCTCATGAATGCCGGTTACGACGAAGACGTCTACGAAGAAGAGATGGGGAAGTTCAAGGTTCCCACCCTGCGCAACGTCGCCCTGCAGCCGGCCGGGACGGTGAAGGCGTTCGGGCACAACGGCTACTTCAAGTCGCTGGAGGGAATCGTCCACTTCTACAACACTCGAGACGTGAAGCCCGAATGCCCCGGCGCCTACACCGAAGCCCAGGCGATGTCGGCCGGATGCTGGCCGGCTCCGGAAATAGACGACAACGTCAACACCGACGAACTCGGTGATCTGGGCCTGACCCCGGCAGAGGAGGCGGCGATCGTGGCCTTCCTCCGGACTCTGTCCGACGGCTGATAGGGAATCTCAGAAGCGGCGGCGAGACCTGGCCCGTCCGTGGTCTCGCCGCCGGCAACCCACCGGCGCCGGCCTCCGGTCAATCGCAGGGGCCGCCGCGCTTTGCGCCGGCGCCCACGTTGGTGGCCTTTTCCTCTAGACCGCCCGATTCGAATGAGAGAACCTGGGGGGAGTTGATGCTCTGAGGGCAGTACTCCGATTGCCGGGAGGTTGTCATGCAGCGGAAATCCCTCGTTCTTCTCGTCGGTCTGACCATGTTCCTGGGCGCTTCGGTGACGCCGAGCGCCGCATTCGATCCCGCCGCGCCCGTCGTCGATTCCGATGACGACGGGCTCATCGATGCTCTCGAGGTTGCGTTGGGGACCGATCCTGCCGATCCCGACTCCGACGGTGACGGCATTATCGACGGCGGCGATCCCGACATTCTGATCGCGCTCATCGAAGGTTTCGGCGACGGTGTGTTCGAAGATGGCGAACCGGGCTTGCGGACGGCGACCAGTGCCCGGTTGTCGGCCATCGAAGCCGCCTTCGCGGCCGGCCACATCGAGGAGGGCTTGATCGGTCTGAAGAACCTCCGCAAACGCTTCGACGGGTGCCCGCCCAAACCCGACCGCAACGACTGGATCGTCGACTGTGACGCTCAACTCCAGGTGCAGGAGTTGATCGACATCCTGATCGCCGGTCACTTCTCCTACCAGATCGACCCCACCGTTACCCCCGAAGTCGCCGAGATCCCCGGGTTGAGCGGGGGACCGGCCCGCACCGTGGAAGCGGCGGTCGGACCAGACGGCACTCCCGAAACGTTCGTAGCCGACGAGGTCATCCTCCAAACCGATGACCCGGCCGAGCTGGCCGCCCTCCTCTCTGCCTATGGGGGCACCGTCCTGCGGGACGGCACACCGCTGCTGGTCGAAGGCGAAACCCCCAACCCGGCCATGGCTCCCACCACCGGGTTCGTCCTCGTCGGCGTCGACCCGACCACGTCGCCGCTCGGCGACTTCGCCGTCAACATGGAAACCGCCGGACTGCGCGGAGCGTGGACCTTCTCCACTGATACTGCCGCCCGATTGACTGCGCTGGTAGCCAGGGAGCGAGCCGACCACCAGATCACTCTCAACCAGATCGCCGACTTCAACTGCACCGTGTGCGAACACCCCGCCGACGGAGGGGGCTACCTCGACGCCGCCAACTGGTGGTGGATGAGCGAAAACGAGGTTTCCGTGGGTGTTATCCGGGCCTGGGAGTACCTGCGCTACCAGGGCTTCCCGCCCACCACCGCCTACTACCCGACCATGGTGGCGGTGGTCGACAGCGGGTTCGACCTGAGCACGACCACCGGAGTCCCGCTGGTGGGCAGCGATGACTTCCTCTACTCGGGCAGCAAACCGCCCCAGCTCGACGAGATCGACTACGACTGGACGGCCGGTGGGATCGCCATGGGGTTCTCCAACTGTCCCAAAGGTTGCTGGCACGGACAGATGTCCTTCGGCACCTGTTGCGCCAACGGCCGCAACCTCTACGGAACGGCCGGAACCAGCGGCGGAGGCACGACCGGCGCCGAGATCAAGACCCTGCTGATCCGGGTCGGACCCGACGTCTGGGAGATCGCCTCGGGCGTCTACGACGCCGCCTACAACAACGCCCATGTCGTCAACACCAGCATCGACTTCGACTGTGGCTGGATGTGTCGCAACTTCGACAACGGCAATGTGCTGAAGGCCGCAGTCGGGAGCGCCCGCAACACCGGCGCCATCGTCGTGGCCTCGGCCGGCAACGCCGGCGACGACATCGGCAACAACGACATCTATCCGTGCGAACTCGACGGGGCCATCTGCGTCGGAGCAATCGTCAGGAACGGCCTGGCCTGGGACGGCTCGAACTACGGCACGCCGGTCGACATGTGGGCACCCACCGGGCTCTTCTCAACCCTCACCCGGGTCAGCGCCGGCGAAGATATCAACGTCACCGGCGAAGATGAACTTGCCTTCTTCAACGGCACCTCCTGCTCGGCGCCGTATCTGTCTGGCATCGTGGCGCTGATGAAGGCCCTCAACCCCTACCTGTACAAGAGCCAGATCCTCACCATGCTCCAGGCCTCGGCTAACACCAGTACCGACCCCAAGGTGACCACCGGCTACGTGGATGCGTTGAGGGCCCTACAGCAGGTGAAACCCAATCAGCCGCCGACCATCCACATCACCTCGCACACCAACGGTGAGCCGGTGCCCTACGACGGCGTGTACCTCGGTGCCGACGTGACCGACCCCGAAAAGGCGAAGCCGTGGGGCGACCAGTTCGATGTGTCGGTGACCTTCACCTCGGACCGCCAGGGAGAGCTGTGCGCAGACAACGGAGTCATCGGACCCTACAGCTGTGCGGCACCGACCCTCCAGCTTGGCAGCCACACGATCACCGCCACGGCCACCGATGCCTTCGGAGCGACCGCCACCGATCAGGTGCAGGTTTTCGTGGTGAACACGGCACCGACCGCGTCCATCACCTATCCGGCCACCGGATCGACTTTCTACACCAGTCAAACGGTCAACTTCTCCGGATTCGGATTCGACCCCGACGAGGCGATCCAAGCTTCCGATCTGGTCTGGAGTTCCAGCCTCGACGGCAACCTGGGGAGCGGATGGACCGTGTCGAGCCAGTTGAGTGCCGGAACGCACACCATCACGTTGACGGTGACCGACGGCTTCGGATTGACGGGCACCGACACGATTGGCGTCGAGGTTGTGGCCGGTGCCGGCTATCCGAGTGCCCAGATCACCAGTCCGGCCACCGCCACCATCATTGTGGTCGGCGATTCGGTGACGCTGACCGGAATGGGCACCGACCCCGAGGACGGAACGCTGTCGGACGCCAGCCTCGTGTGGGAGTCGGATCTGGATGGAAACTTGGGGACCGGACAGTCCATCACGGTCACCCTCAGCGGAGATAGCTGCACGTCAACCGTGCACGTCATCACCCTGACCGTGACCGACTCCGACGGGCATACCGCCACCCATTCGATCTGGGTGAACGTGCTGGAGATCTGCTGAGCTGTTGGCCCAAGAAACGTCGGCTCCCGGTGGGCTGAGGCTGTTGCCGCGGCGTGGTCTGGTGGTGCCGCCCTCCCACCTAGCAATGGATGCTTTGGTGGCGAGGGGCTTTGCCCCTGACCATCAGGTGCGACAACTAGTGGAGCTGATAGAGCGATACAATCTTCGGATAGAGGGCGACCTATGAGCGACTACCACATCAATGTGTTCTTCGGCGAGGAAGACGGCGGCTACATAGCCGACATTCCCGATCTCCCCTCCTGCTCGGCCTTCGGACCAACCCCAGAGACCGCTTTGGCTGCAGTTATGGAAGCGAAGGCCGCCTGGCTGAAGGCGGCCGCCGAGGCGGGGCGCGAGATCCCGAAGCCCCGGTACAGGCCGGCGCTCTACGGATCCTGAACGGGTGACGAACGAAGGAGAGGCGGTGCCGGCCCTCTTTCGTCTTGCCTCAACGACCGGGCCTGGCGGTGTGATCGATCCCGTCCGAACGCCCTGGTCAGCCAACTGCCTCGAGATGCTGTGACACGGCAGAGGCCACGGGTACCCAAGATCAGCGGCCGAGCCCAGTAATCCTGGGCTCGGCTAGCCGCGTTGTCGCACTTCAGCCGGAGCGATCCGACGCGTTGAAGGTGATCGTGCCCACAACTTTCACGCCGATGAGGGTTCCCTCTGAATCGCGAATCACCGTGTCCTCCGCTTGGCCTTCGGCAGACTCAAATCTCCCGGTACCACCGGTAAAGGTCCACCCGCTGCTCGTCATTGCCCCGGAGATGAGATTGAAGTCGCCTTCCACGTGAAAGGTCAGGTGGTCGCCGTTGGCGGTTACGAGTTCGCCGTACACCTCGAATGGCGCGATGGGCGGCGTGCGGAAATCGAGACAGAGGGTCTCGAAAATATGGAATCTTCCCAGATGGGTGCCGGTGCCGATGGACTCGGAGTCCTCTCCGACGTACCCCTCCGGGCACGAGGGATTCGGTCCGAGCGGTCCAGCCCACACCCGCTCGGCGTGCGCTTTGAATGGGAGATCCTTGCCGGCGAGGGCGGGCACGGCTGTCGTTCCCACCAGAAGGATGCTCACGAGCACGGGTAGCCAGATCCTACGCATGGAACCTCCTTTGTCCCGTGGCTACAGAATACGGCGCGCGTGAGGTGCTGATAAGGGGCTATCTCGCTGCGGCTCTTACCGATTCTCCAAACCTCAGGATGATCTCTCCGCGGCGGCGGCGATTTCGGTCAAATCCTTCGCCAGGGCTTTGCGCGTGGCGTTGTCGAACAACCTGCCGATGGTGGCCGCGAAGACCTTGGAGATGGCACTGGTCGGCTCGGCACCAAAAGTGACCGTGATACGACTGCCGCCCTCGATCGGCTCCACGCGGTTGGTTGATAGGTAATGGGCGCCGTGGGATCTCGCCTCGGTTGTGTACGACCGGCCGGGCTCGAGTTCTGTGACCGTCATGTCCTCTGTGGCCTTCTTGCCAAACATCGTCCGGGTTTCGCGCCAGGTGGTGCCCAGCTCGAATCCGCCGCCGCCGTCGAGACGCTCGACCTTCTCAATTGCAGAGATGGCGACGGCGGCGTTGTCGAGGTCGGTCAGCACGCTCCACACCTGCTCCGGTCCAGCGCTCGAGTCGTGAGTCACGACAAGCTCTCTCATGGGTTCCCCTTCGTTCGATCATCGAGAGTAACAAATCCCGTCGCGGGCGCACTGTCCCAAGTGGAGTTGGTTTGGTGTTGCCCCCCTTCCACCCGGCCTCCGACCGGGCGGACTCCCCCACCTTCGGTGAGGGGAGAACGGATGTGGGTTCGGTCCGCGGGGACTCATTGCCCGCGCGATCTTCTTCCGGAAACCAATCGGTCACAGCCAGGGATGCCGCCGCTGCAACCAACCCACCCGGCTCAGCCGTCCACGCGCACCGTGAGATGGGCCATCTCGATATCGGGGACAACCCATCCTTTCTGCTCCATTAGCTCCAGGTGGGCCCGTCGGAAAAGCAGGGTGACCTCGACGGCTACCGGTCCGGTTGGGGGAGCTGCGAACACGTATCGGGTCGTGTCGCGGTCCAGCGCTGCGATGCGGTTGTCGGATAGCACCCGGGTCGGGTTCCAGTACGCCCCGGTGGGAGACACCTCCGTCCACAACTCTTCCAGGACCTTGGCATAGGCGGTGCCGGGCAGACCGGCGAAGTGGCCGGTTTCGGGGTCGCCCCGCCCGGCCCAGTCGGGCACGACCGGACCGTCCAACTGCGATAGGGCCGTCCCGTCACCATCCGTTGCGGCGACCAGCAGGATCAGGTGACGGAGCGGCGAATCGGTGGGCACATGATGTCCCGTCCGGTCGTTGGTAATCGTCACCTCGATGGCAATCCGGCCCTCCTCCTCGACCGCACTCGCCGTCACCGTGACGGCGTTGGCAAGCAACTCCTCATCGCCGGCTCCCGGCATGAGATGGCTGCGGATCGTTTCCGGGTCCCGGGTCAAGCCACCGGCGTCGGGACGGACGAACACGGTGGCGCCGGTGGCCGGCGTGTGGCAGTCCTGGCAGGTCCGTCCGGTCTCAGGATCGCTGTAGGGACTGCGAAGCCACTCGCCGTAGGAGTCGTAGACGACTGTGTCCCAGAACACGGCGTGGTGGCAGGGGGCACAGTACGCGCTTTGGGTCTGCAGGGGCGAGTAGGTGTCCTCGCCGGGAGCGACGTCGTCGAACGGGCCGGTGAAGAACTGGTGGCCCTCCGGAGGGCGAAGCAACTCGAACGACAACACCCCGGGCCGGTTGGGAAGCGGCATGGCCGTGTCGGCATCGAGCGACACGTCCCATATCTTGTGGCAGAAGTCACAGGTGATCCCCTCGGCTGCAACGCCGACGAGATTGCCCGGCTCGACCCCGTACGGATCGTCGGCCGCCGCCACGGGGAGGTGGCAAGCGCCGCAGTTGCCGGCCGTGTCGGGGAAGTCGAGTTTGTAGCCGGGTCCGTAATAGGGCCGGGAAGGGTCGGGCGCCAGCGGCACCCGCCCGTAATCCCGACTAGAGACGTACCTGGTCGACGGACTGAGCCGGCCGGCGACGTCCGTCCCGAGATACATGGTGATGAAACGGGGGTTCTGGGCTGATTGGCCGTGGGCGTCTTGACGCCACTCGTCGACCGGCAGAGCGAAGGGAAGGTCGGTACCGTCCCGACTGTGACAGGCGGCACAACCCTGGGCCTCGCCTCCACCGCCCGCCTCCACACCGAGCCACTCGTACTCGGGATGGTCGGCGTCCGGGACTGCCGACAGGGTGAACGTGGCCTCGCTGCCCGGGGCGTGTTCTTCGCCCCCGGCGATGTAGAAACCGGGAGCCCAGGCACTCAATCGCACGCTCTGGCCGGATTCGAGGACAAACCCGCCATCGGAAGCCGTGCGCACGGAAACGTCGGTCGCCTGGATCCGAACGATCGCGTCGACAACCGGCGTTCCGTCCGCCGCCAGTACCCGGCCGTGGATAGTCCGATCGGCGGGAAGAGCGAAAAGCAGAATGCCGCCGACCACCACCAGCCCGGCAAGCAACCCGGCCGGAAGGCGGAGGCGGCGGATCAATCAGGGCTCCTCGCCCGGCGGGCCCGGCCGATCGCCAACCCCAGTCCGAACACGACCAGCAAGGCAGCACCGGCCCCCGCCCAAAGGAGCCATGAGACCCCTTCGTCGCGGTTGCCGTCGGCTGCCTGCGGCTCGGGTGTGGTTACCGACGTGCCGGTAGAAGCGACCCCGGCTACGGAGGTGGTGGTGACTGTGGCGGGGGCGCTGGTGGTCGACGTGGTCGTGGGGATCGTCGGCAACGGCGCGGCTTCCGGTGGAGTCCCGTCGAGGTCGAGGCGGTAAATGCCCTCGCCTTCGGTAGCTGCATACAGATGGCGACCGTCGTGCGAGATCGCCAGGTCGTTGACCGCCCGGGTCCGGAGCCCGAGGTTGATCGCCTCCCAGGACAACCCGGCATCCGTCGACCGGTAGACACCGCTCCCGATATCGGCGGCGAAGACAACGCCGGGATCGGTGGGATCAAAGACGAAATCGACGATCATCGACTCCGGAGCGACGCCGCCGGCCGCCGCCGTCCAGGTCTCACCGCCATCGGTACTGCGGTGAACGCCCCGCGATCCGAAGAGAACGACCCGGGGGTCGGTTGGATGGATGGCCACAGCAACCACCGGGAGGTCGGTGGTAGCGCCGACCGTCTGCCATGAGGCTCCACCGTCGAGAGAGAGGAGCAGGCCGGCGTTGTGGGTGGAGGCGAAAACCCGGGCGGGATCGTTCGGGTCCACGGCGATTCCGGTCACGTGGGCCGTTTCCGAGAGGCTGTCGTTGGCCGGCTGCCAGGTCCTGCCTCCGTCGTCGGATCGGAGGACACCGCCTCCGGGAATGAAGTCGTCGAAGTAGCTGGGTGTGAAGAAGGCGCCAAGTCCGGCGTACGCCACCTCCGGATTCGACGGTGCGAAGGCAAAGGCTTCAACCGCCTGGGGATACGGCCAGGCCGGTTCGGCGTAGCTCCAATCCTGCCCTTCGCCGTAGGCGATGCCCCGGCCGACGTTGTCCGCTTCCAGCATCGAGCCATCGGCGGCGATGGCCAGGGCCATGCCCTCGAAGGTCGGGTAGGGGTCGAACGGGGATTGCCCGACCCAGGTGGTGCCGCCGTCGGTCGAGACGAAGAGACCGCTGCGTCCGGTGACCCAGACCCGTCCGGGATTGTCGGGGTCGACCACGACGCCGCGAATCTGGGCGCCGGTATATCCCGTACTGGCCACGGTCCAGGAGCGGCCACCGTCGCGGCTGAGGAAGTTGCCGCCGCCGTAAGCATTGATGAAGAGCCGGTCGGGATCCCGGGGATCAACCTGGATATCGATGGGAAAGCCGCCGCGGACCGGCGGGTCTCCCCAGGCCGAACCCGGTGGTGTCATTGCCGCCCAGGTGCGGCCGCCGTCTTCGCTGCGGTACACCGAACCGCTCGAAGCGGCGTAGGCGATGTCGGGTTCGGCAAGCGAGAACTCGACGGAGTGGAAGCCCTCGGCCTCCTTGTCGGGATCGACGAGAACGGGCTCCCAGGTCGCCGCGCCGTCGGTGGTGAGGTAGACGCCGGTCCCTTCGTAGTAGACGTTGCTACCCGCCGCTGCGAGGAGAACCTGCGGATCGTCGGGATGCATGAACAGGCTTCCGATGTAGAGATTGCCGAGGCCTTGGTTGGCATTTGTCCAGGTGCGACCGCCATCCGTGGTCTTGAGGATTCCCTCGCCGCCGGGGACCCCGGTTTCCGGATCCGAGTTGGCGGCTTCGCGGTCGAAGATCCCGGTGGAGACGTAGACGGTGTCCGAATCGGTGGGATCGATCCAGATATACCTGGCCAGGTTGTCGCCCCTCCAGACCGCCGTCCAGTCGGCCCCGCCGTTCGTGGTGAGATAAACGACTCCCTCGACCAGATCGAAGCCCCTCCCGGTTCGTTCGGGTCTCCCTCCTGCCCAGCTGGAGATTTCGGCGGCGGCCCACACGACGTCGGAGTCGTGGGGATCGACGGTGATGCCCCGGAAGGTGATGCCGTCGGTTTCGACGACCCCACGATCCAACTCGACCCACGAATGCCCGCCGTCGACAGACTTGAAGATGCCGCGCAGGTTCTGGGTGCCGGCCCACACGATGTCCGGATCATTCGGATCGACTGTCGCGCAGAACACCGGGATGGCGTCTCCGGTGGGTCCGGTGCGCGTGGTGATTCCCTCATTGACCGGGAACCAGACCGCACCTCCGTCGGTACTCATGAACATGCCGGCCCAGGCGTCGGTGACCAACAACGTGTCGGGATTGTCCGGACGCATCCGCACGTCGTAGCCGAGGCCGCCGATGGGCCCGCCTGTGCGGATCCACTGGGGGTCTCCGATCGTGGCATCCTGGGCGGCCACCGTCGCCGGCACAAGCAGCACCACCACCAGGATCGCTGCCATCAGCAGCCGTTGTGCCATACGCCCTCCCGACCGTGATGTATCTCCTGATCCATTATCAGGGAGGCGGCAAGGTGCGGCCAGGGCCGATGGTCATGAGATCCGGCCGGCGGTAGGAGTAGCTACTTCTTCTTGGTCGGCTTTGGGGCCAGGGTGCCGATCCAGTCGTACGACTTGTCGAACCAGACTGCCAGCTCTGCGGTATCGGCCAGGAGCTCCGGCGGGACCGATACGTACCCGCGCATCACGCTCCCGTACTGAATCACCGGACCACTGTCGTAGGTCGACCGGAACTCCTCCCCGAGCTCGTCCGACAGGCGCAAAGCCATCGAACCGTCGGCGTCGAGGAAGCTGAACATGTGCCCATTGCGCGACGTGTAGGCACTCTTGGCGCCCTTCACGATCGCGTCGCCGGAGCCGGCCTCGACGACCGCCTTGTATTGCTCGAGCGCCTCAGGCGGGCCTTGATAGCCCGATGCTTCCGGCACGATCCGATCTCCCCGAACGGCTTCCCCACGACCATAGCGAACCAGTCTTCGCCGAATCGCCCTGCGCAACGTCGCCCTCCAGTCGGCCGGGACGGTGAAGGCGTTCGGCCACAACGGCTACTTCAAGTCGTTGGAGGGAATTGTCCACTTCTACAACACTCGCGAAGTGAAACCCGAATGCCCCAGCGCCTACGCCGAAACTCAGGCAATGGCGGCCGGCTGCTGGCCGGCTCCGGACTAGAAGTGGGTTTACTGTCCCTGACCGTTCGTACCTTGTCGGTATGAAACCCGCCCAACTGCTCGCCCGCATCGGTCAAGGCAGGGTTGACAACGTGAGATTCTCGGACCTCATACGATTGTGCCGCAAACTCGGGTTCGAGATTGTTCGCGTGAGCGGGAGCCACCATATCCTTGCCCGCGACGGTTTCGCCGAGTTGCTCAATCTCCAGGAAGTGCATGGTGATGCCAAGCCCTATCAGGTGCGACAACTAGTGAAGCTGGTAGAGCGATACAATCTTCGGATAGAGGGCGACCTATGAGCGACTACCACATCAATGTGTTCTTCAGCGAGGAAGACGGCGGCTACATAGCCGACATTCCCGATCTCCCCTCCTGCTCGGCCTTCGGGCCAACCCCAGAGACCGCTTTGGCCGGCGTTATGGAAGCGAAGGCCGCATGGCTGAAGGCGGCTGCCGAGACGGGTCGAGATATCCCGAAGCCCCGATACAGGCCGGCACTCTACGGCTCCTGAACGGGCGAAGGGTCCTGCGCTTCGAGGTCTGGCCAAGCGACTGCGGTTTCCACGAGGGTCTACGAATCCGATCATGAATCGGCGAGCCGCAATGGAGATGAATCCTCAATCGACCCACGTCGAGCGCCATCCTGTGTTTCTGTCCCTGTGGGGAGATACGTTCGCAACATCCGAACGAGAGAGGGAAACATGGAAGCCTCCGTCGAAGCCTGGCTCGATCAGCGGGAAGCCCACATCACCGGTGTCGTCCGCCGGTGCGGCTGGTATATCGAATACGTAGGAGGCGACACCTGCTCGCGGCCGGGATGCCCATGCCCGCCCGACGACGGGCCGCCCTTCGCCTACACGGTGGGTCTCTTCGGGATGAATCATCCGGAACTGCTGCTCTTCGGGGTCTCGCCCGAGTCGGCCGTCACCGTTCTCAACTCACTCGGCGAACGGGTGCGCTCCGGGGAGTCGTTGCTGCCGGGCCTAGAGGTCGAGATCGAAGGATGGGACCGCCGGGTCATCCCTGAGGTCGTCCCCAACCCGGGCGATATCGTCTTCAGCGCCAACGCCTTCTACCGGCGGCCGGATGAGTTCTCGGTGCCGGTGCTCCAGCTGAGCTATACCGATGAAGAGGGGCGTTTTCCCTGGGCTGAGGGTCACGCCGGAATGGAGAAGCAACCCCGACCGGGAACATTCCGGGCGTAGGTGGTGCTCTGCGACTCCCGGCAGGGCGCGCTGTTGAAAGGAGGTCTTGATTGGTCAAGATTCTGACCTATAGTGGGGTTATGAGCGATACGTTGCCGTTCTCGGAGGTCAAGGCCCACTTGTCCGAAATCGCCGATCGAGTCGAGGTTCAACACGACCGCATCCTGGTGACTCGCAACGGTCGACCCTCATTCGTTCTGATGAGCCCCGACGACCTCGAGTCTCTCGAGGTGTCCCTCGACATTCTCAAGGATGACGCCTTGATGGATTCTCTGCGTCGTTCACGGGCCGAAGCCGGCGAAGGCAAGCGATTCCGCCTGCGCGATCACGTCTGAGGGCCTGCCGGTGTACGAGGTTGAGATCACGCCCGAGGGTCTGCGGCATCTCAACCGTCTGCCGACAAAGGTACGCGATGCGGCCCTGACATCCATCTTCGGGCCACTTGCGCAGAACCAGCAACGACTCGAGAAACCCCTGGTCGGAGAACTCGAAGGCCTTCATTCAGCCCGCCGCGGCGACTACCGCATCATCTACGAGATCTTCGAGCACGATCAGATAGTCCTCATCCATCGCGTGCAACATCGGGGGGACGTGTATCGGCCCCAATAGTGTTTCCCGGGGATCGAGACGTTGCCGGCCCAACTGGATGAGGTCCGACTGGGTCAGCAGTCCGAAAAGGCGGCCAACGCCCTGCAGATCTCAGCCCGACGCAGGTCGAGTGAACCGACTTGCTCGGTGAGAAACGTCTTACGGATCGGCTGGAGGTTGTCGAAGGCGGCGACACAGGAGACGGGCAGGCCGTTGTCGGCGTCGAGAGTGATCTCGGTCGGAATCCCGCGGATGGTCCGCGTGACCGGGGCAACCACGATCCAGCGCAGGACGGGTATCGCCTCGGTTCGCGTGACGATCAGCACCGGCCGGCGCTTGTCTTCGGCTTCGGCCCACCAGATGTCACCCTGGGCGGGCGTTACCACGACTCCTCGCTAATCATGAAGATGGTGGATTGATCGGCCCACCCGACTTCATCTTCCTGCTGGGGATGGTCTTGGTAACCACGGATGATCGCTTGGGCCGTTCGACTGCGCCGTGTCTCGTCGATCAGCGCTTTGAGCCCGCGTCGGACGGCGTCGGAGCGAGACTCGACGATGCCCTGCTTCACGAGTTCATCGATGAGGAAGACGAGTCGTTCGTCGACTCTCGTAACCAGCTGTGTCATGCAAACAGCATACCGGAACGCAATGCAGCAGTCGAGAGGTTGGTCAAGGGATGGCCCCTGCAGCGCATAGGTGCTCTTGGCGGCCGTCCCAGGAACGGTACGGCAATGGGCCGGCCAGCAGTGAGGTGGTTTTGGCGGGCCGACAAGGTCGCGAAAACCAGCTTTGGTGGATACCTCGATCTGACATAGGTTGTGAGGCGTGACTGACCTGCCCTGCGCGTCGCCTGTCTTCGCTTCGGGCTACTTCGATGAACGCGAACCGACCGGTCCGCATAAGTGCAGTCGAGGGGCTAGGAATCCGAACCCGAGGCGCGAGAGCTGGAGTGAGAAGTGTGATGAAGTGGACTAAGCTTAGTCCGATCATGCCCAACATCCACGAGGCCAAGACGCACTTCTCGAAACTCGTGCAACGGGCTGCGGCCGGTGAAGAGATCATCATCACCAGGTCGGGAGTGCCGATGGCCAAACTCGTCCCGTTCCGCGAGACGCAGACCGCCAGGGTGCCCGGGGTGTGGAAGGGGCGAGTGCGAATCGCGGCCGACTTCGACACCACGCCCGATGAAGTCATCGCCACCTTTGAGGACGGCGAGTGAAGCTACTGCTCGACACACACATCCTGTTGTGGTGGCTGTCCGATGATCCGGCGCTCTCCGTCGAACACCGCGCCGCAATCGCCGACCCGGCCAATATCGTTTGTGTGAGCGCCGCCACTGCCTGGGAAATCTCTATCAAGAAGGCACTCGGCGAACTGGACGCTCCCGACGATCTGGTGTCCGCCTTGATCTCGAGTGAGCTCGAGCAGTTGCCGATCACCGTCGCCCACGCCGAAGCCGTCGGGCAGCTTCCGCCGCACCATCGGGATCCATTCGATCGGATGCTGATAGCCCAAGCCCAAGTCGAGGACCTGGCAGTGGTCACCGGCGATCCGGTGTTTGCCCGGTATGCGGTGGCTAGGTTCTGAGACGTACCCTCTGCTATCGCCCGCTAGAGAAATCTTCCTGGCCGATGCCCACACTGCCGTGCTAGCGTGACTTCCCTGATGTCGTCCGCCCAGACCTTCCGCTGCTGCTGTTGCCCGGTTGGTTTCCCCGCGGGCGAAATATGTTGAGCCGACCGATCTGACTCACCACTAAACGGCCCGCAATAGACGGGCCGTTCTCAATTTGGGAGGAACCTCATGGCAGCCATCTACTCAAACATCACAGAAACCGTCGGCCGCACACCCCTGATCGAACTCCAACGGCTGGCGCCGGCGGGCGGCGGCCGGGTCGTCGTCAAACTCGAATCGTTCAATCCGCTCTCCAGTGTCAAAGACCGCATCGGGGTCAACATGATCGAAGTGGCGGAGGCCGAGGGCCGCATCACTCCGGGCCAAACGACCCTGGTCGAGCCGACCTCGGGTAATACGGGGATTGCGCTCGCCTTCGCCTCGGCCGCCAAGGGCTATCGACTGGTCCTCACCATGCCCGACACGATGAGTGTTGAACGCCGCAGCCTGCTGGCTTTCCTCGGAGCGGAACTGGTCCTCACCCCCGGCGACCAGGGAATGAATGGAGCGATCACCAGGGCGGAGTCGATCCGGGACGAAATACCCGGGTCGGTGATCCTCCAGCAGTTCGCCAATCCCGCCAACCCCGACATTCACCGGCGTACGACTGCCGAAGAGATCTGGACGGACACCGACGGCGAGGTCGATGTGGTCGTCGCCGGGGTTGGCACCGGGGGAACGATCACCGGGGTCGGCGAGACCCTGAAGGAACGCAAGCCGTCGGTCCGGATGGTGGCCGTAGAACCGGACGACTCGCCGGTGCTATCCGGAGGGGCGCCGGGCCCGCACAAGATCCAGGGGATCGGCGCAGGGTTCGTGCCCGTCGTGCTCAACACGGAGATCATCGACGAGGTCGTGCGGGTGTCGAACGAGGACGCCTTCGAGACCTCCCGCCGGCTCGCCCGCACTGAAGGCATCATCACCGGCATCTCAGGAGGGGCCGCCTTGAAGGCGGCGCTCGAGGTGGCCGCCCGTCCCGGGAGCGAAGGGAGACTGATCGTCGTGGTGCTGCCGGATGCGGCCGAGCGCTACCTCTCAACGGCCCTGTTCGAAGGAGTGGGCCGATGACCGCGGCCGGCCCCGGGATCATGACCCGGTTGCGCGAGGACGTCGGGGCGATGTTCGAACGCGATCCGGCCGCTCGGACGGTGCCGGAGGTGCTGTTCAGCTATCCGGGCCTGCACGCCGTCTGGCTGCACCGCATCGCCCACCGGCTGTGGAGACACAACTTCCGATTCTGGGCCCGGCTGTTGAGCCACGTGAATCGAGCGGTCACCGGGATCGAGATCCACCCGGGCGCCACCATCGGCCGGCGGTTCATCATCGATCACGGGATGGGGGTGGTCATCGGCGAGACGACCGAAATCGGCGACGACGTGATGCTCTACCAGGGAGTGACCCTCGGCGGGACGAGCCTCGAAAAGACGAAGCGGCATCCGACCCTATGCGACGGCGTCGTGGTCGGCGCGGGAGCCAAAGTGCTGGGCGCGGTCACCGTCGGTGCCGGAGCGAAGATCGGCGCCGGAGCGATCGTGGTCCGCGACGTTCCCCCCGGGGCCACCGTGGTCGGGGTGGCCGGCCGGGTGCTCGACCGCGAGCACCACGACGAACACCGGGTCAACCTGGCCGAGAGCAAGGGAGATCACGATGTGCGAGTGATCGAAGTCCTGGTCGACCGGGTCAGCGACCTCGAGTCGATCGTCAACGACGCAATGCTCTCGGTGCCCGGCAACGGAACGGAAACCTACCTCGGCGGTGCCGGCATCTGAGACTCAAAAGCCGGCCGCTGCCGGTTGACCGTGGCTCTGTTCGACCAGGTCGATTGTGCCGGCTTCGCACATCTGAAACGTGGCGGTGGCGCCACCCTTCCGACCGCTTAGAGCGGGCCAGCGCGAATCGCCGGTGCGTGGGGCTCACATGGCCGGCGTCCTACTCACAGGGTGGGCGGACAAACTCGCCGGATCGACGGCAACGGTGGTCAGCCTGCGCGGCTCCTATTCCGATCGGCGATGGTGATCTTTCTGGTCACGATAGTCATCGGCATTTTGAACGGTCTGGATGTCTGGGATCCGCCCAGGAAGTGAAGCACCCGCGCCGAACGGCTCCCGCACCTCGATGGACGATGATGGTGGCCCTGCGTCTCACACCGAACGGCTTCCTCGCCGTCACCGGGGCAGCCATGGGGGTAGGTTTCGAAAGACGAACAGGGAGGAGAAGGCCATGAGACGTTCGCTCGTCTTGTTGTTGTCCGTGCTACTGGTCGGGACGCTCATCATCCCGGCGGCAGCCGCCCCCAAGGGGCCAGACACCGTCACCATCCACCGGGACGAATACGGCGTCCCTCACCTCTACGCTGGCAGCCTGGAAGCGCTGTTCTTCGGGATGGGGTATGTGGCCGCCGACGACCGCCTCTGGCAGGCGGAGATCCTTCGGCGGTCCGCCACCGGAACGCTGGCGGAACTGTTCGGCCCGGCGGTACTGGACGGTGACATCGACGCAAGACGGATGTTCGGTCCTGCCGAACGGCGGTCTGCCGCCTTCGCAGGCGCCTCTGATGATCTCAAGACAATGCTGACCGGCTATGCCGACGGTATCAACGCCCGTATCGCCGAAGGCAATCTGCCGGCCCAGTATGGGTTGGTCGGCCCGCCCCGTCCGTGGACTGTCGACGACTCGGTCGCCGTCTTCATGCTGCTCGGCAGTCAGTTCGGCTGGTTCGGATCGGACGAGCTCACCAACGCCGCCTCCTGGGACGCCCTCGTAGCAGCCCTCGGGCCCGTCGATGCCGGGACCGTGTTCGGTGATCTGTTCTGGCTCGACGATCCCGACGCTCCCACCACCGTGCCGGCCGACGGCGCCATCGGCCCGAAGGGTCGGCGCGCCGGTGGGCCGCCTGCGGAACTGCCCACCTCGGCTGCGGTGGCGAGCATGCCCGGTGCCGCCTGGGACAACGCCAACCTCCCCGGCGACGGCTGGGCTTCGAACGCGCTGGTCATTGCGCCGCGGTTGTCGGCCGACGGGGCCGCACTGCTGTTGGGCGGTCCCCAAATGGGGTACGGCACCCCCCAGATCAACCACGAGGTCGGTCTGCACGGTGCGGGTTTCGATGTGACCGGCATGACGATCGCCGGCTTTCCTCTCGTTCCGATCGGGGTGGGCAACGGCTATGCCTGGACCTTGACCTCGGGTGGCAGCGACAACAGCGACATCTACGTCGAGGTGCTCAACCCCTCCGACCCGAGCCAGTACTGGTTCGAGGGCGCCTGGCATGATCTCGAGTGCCGAGACGAGCAAATCGGAGTGGCCTTCGTCGGAACCCACACCGAAACGCTGTGCACTAGCGTGCACGGACCGATCCTCGGATCCGACGGGGCGACCGCACTTTCGTTCAAGAACGTCACCTACGGCAAGGAGATGCAATCGCTCGAAGCGTGGGGCAGCCTCGGCCGGGCCGGAAACATCCGGGAGTTCGAAGCAGCCCTCGACGACGTGGCCTACAACTTCAACGTGCTCTACGCCGACCGGACCGGCAACATCGCCTACTGGCACATCGGGCACATCCCGGTGCGCGCCGATGGGTTCAGCCGGTTCTTCCCGCTCCCGGGAACAGGTGAAGCGGAGTGGCAGGGCATCCTGCCGTTTTCGGAGAACCCGCATTCCCGCAACCCCGAACAGGGTTATCTGGCGAGCTGGAACAACAAGCCCGCACCGGGATGGGAGAACTCGACGGCCGACTTCTGGATGTGGGGGCCGGCTCACCGGGTCAACACGTTCCTGGCCGAGCTGCGGGAGCTGGAGCCTCGATCGGCCACCGTCGAGACCGTGGAGGCGATCAACCGGACCGGAGGTTGGACCACCGACACCCCGACCGGGGCGGCGAATTCGGTGTTCGTCACCACCTACCTCGATGAGCTCCTGGCTCTGGTCGACACCTCGGCCGATGCTCGCCTCGCCGGTGTTGTGGATGATCTGGCCGGATGGGATCACTTGCAGGTCGACCTCGACCATAACGGGTACTACGACGATCCCTTCGGGGCCATCTTCAACGCCTGGTGGTTGGCGCTGGCCGACGGAGTGTTTGACGAGGTGGCCGGTATCAGCAACCGGTTCATCGTCGGCAACCTGATCGACCGGATGCTGGCGGGAGCAGACGCCGGTCTACCCCTCCAGTACGACTACCTGGAAGGGGCTACGCCGGGAGCCGCAGTGACCGGGGCGTTGATCGGTGCCCTCGACGGTCTGACCGCCGACTACGGCACGGCCGATATGAGCCTCTGGCAGCAGCCGATCTCGGTGATCCACTGGGCGCCGCTGCCGCTCACGCCCGGGCTCCCGGATACCATCTGGATGAACCGCGGTACGTACAACCAGATCGTGCATCTGCGCGGCAACGTCACCGCCCAGAACGTGATCTCGCCCGGTCAGAGTGGCGATGCGTCCAGCCCGCACTTCTCGGACCAGCTGACGCTGTACTCCACCTGGACCTACAAGCCGATGAGGTTGTCGAAGGCAGATCTCAGAGGCTTCATAGAGTCGACGGTGACTTTGCGCCTGCCGTGAGTCGACGGAGGGGGCGCCGTTGTGGCGCCCCCTCCGTTCACGCTCTTCTAGGGAGCTGGTTTGGTGTTGCCCCCCTCCCACCCGGCCTCCGGCCGGGTGGACTCCCCCCACCTTCGGTGAGGGGAGAACGCCTGTGAGTTCGGGAGTCGCCGGGTACCCAAGGTTGGTGATTCGTTGGCGCCGGAATGGGAGCCACCGCTGCGGCTGGTTCAGGTGCTGAGCGACGGTTACGGAGTCCAGGCGTGAAAGGTCAGACCGACGATGCGCGGCTCGCCGTTCTGGTAGTCGATCGACACGTACCAGACGAACCACTCGATCCCGTCATGACCCCCGTCGGCTACTGAGATCGAGTCGAATTCGCGCAGCTCGATGGGGATAGGGTTCGCCTCATCGGGGATGCCCTGGTCGGCGAGATCGCGCCACTCGTTGCGGGGGAACTCATTGTCCGGATCGTGGAAGGCCTCCAGGAAGCTCTCACCGATCTCCTCGGCGAACGTGTGGAACGGCAGTTCGGCGGCGGGGTCATCGTCGGCGACCACGTGCGACGGCCACTGGTAGGTCGTCTCATCGCTGAGAACCCCTTCGAGCTCGGCCGGGGAATACAACGCCGGCGCCGCGTTGTACACGAGATACAGGCCGCCGGTTGAGACCAACGGGCGGAGGTCGCCTCGGGCTTCGATCGTGTTCGCCAGATCGTAGAGCAGGTCGGTGACCCGCTCATCGGTTTCAAACGTGTCGTCTCCTTCGAGGTCGGCGTCCACCGCTGTGGCGGTGGTCTGCCCACCCGACGTATCCGTGAGAACGATCTTCGGCTCGGAGGGTTCCCCGGCCTCGCTTGCCTGTGCGCTCAACAGGTATCCGAGTATCCAGTTCGCTTTGGCATCGTCCGAATCATCCGGAACGTTCCCGGCGCTTCCTACCGCGCTCGATCCACACTCAGCGGCGAGGATCGCCGGCCCGATGATGAGAACAGTGGTGCGTTTCACGATGTACCTCCAGCTTCGGTGTCTGTCTTTATTCCACAATCCGACACCACGTGCTCCCTCGCTACGAGCATGTAACAGATTCGCCACAACGTGAGAGCCCGCTACCGCGACGCCGAGGACAAGAACAATGGAAGCGGAGTGGCAGGGAGTCCTGCCCTCGGAGAATCGGCGTGCCCTCAACCCCGAACTGGGCTATCCAGCGAGTTGGTGCCTTTTGAGAGATGAAACTTCAGTTCATCGCTGTTCTCAAAGGTCTCGTGGATGAGCAAGGCACAACGCCTTCGGATCCCTCGACGAGCGGACGTTCCCGCCCTAGTCTCACCCGATGCCCGACACGTATACCGTCCAACGCTCAGTGTCCATCGGCGCGCCGGCCCAAGCCGTTTACTCGCATATTGTCGATCTCCGTCGATGGACTTCGTGGTCGCCTTGGGATGACCTCGATCCGAATCTCCGGCGCACTTACTCTGGAGCCGACCGGGGTAAGGGAGCCAAGTATGCCTGGGCGGGCAACCGCAAGGCAGGCGAAGGGACGATGGAGATCACCGGGGCGATTGAGCCGTCGAGCGTGGAGATCGCTCTCGAATTCCTCAAGCCCTTCAAATCCAGCAGTACCACCACTTTCGACCTGCGGTCTGAAGGAGAATCGACTTCGGTCACCTGGACGATGATCGGACCAAAGACGTTGATGACTCGCTTGCTAGGGATCTTCAAGAGCATGGACAAGATGATTGGACCCGACTTCGAGAAGGGCCTTGCTCAACTCAAGACGGCTGCGGAGCAACCTTCTAGCTGACTCGAGAGAAGACGCCTATCACAGACGTCGTAATTCGCAGGCTTGGATAGTGTTCGGAAATGTTCGAGCCGTCTAGCTGAGGAGGCAGGTATGGCATCGCACAAGATCGTGCACTGGGAGCTCATGGGACCTGACGCTTCCGCACTGAACACCTTCTACCACGACCTGTTCGGGTGGAATGGTGAGGAGGTTCCTGGTTTTGGCGGGTACACCATGGTCCCGGCCGATGACACCGGCGTGGCCGGCGCGATCGGGGCCGGGGACGAGCACATGCCGTCGTACCAGGCCATGTATGTTGAGGTGGACTCGATCGACGAGCACCTTGCCAAGGCTGAAGCGGGTGGGGCCACGACGGCTGTACCGAGAACGGTCATACCGGGGATGGTCACCTTCGGGATGTTCCACGATCCGGCCGGCAACCTGGTCGGTTTGGTCGAAGCTGAGACCCCCGCAGGCGAGTGATCGGAGCGGGGTGGGGGCTTAGCGGTCCCCACCTCACTCGACGGCCCGGCTCGGGTGCTCGAGGTCGATGGATACCTGTTTCGGGGGCAGTGTTTGATCAGCTGTGAGGTTCTCCGTATAGCCCTTGCATCACCAGCTTTGGAGTGCGATCGAGTCTGAAGAGGCCCCAGTGTTTCTCAGGTTCCAACGGATCAGGTGAGCCTTTCCAGGGCTCGTCGAATGCTTCGAAGACGAAGGTGAGGATCCCTTCGGCGTTGGTCCAGGCGAGGAGCTCTTCGTAATACTCCGCCTGGAGTTCCTCGGAGGCATTCGAGGGATCGATGCCGCGCCCATTTGAGGCGGTCGGCCACCCGGCCTCCGTGATCATGACCGGCTTGCCGGGATAGCGATCGACGACGGACTGGTAGTTCTGCTGCGTGTATGCGAGCGCGTCCGACAAGGTCCGGTACTCCCAAACCGGGTATGTGTGCACCGAGATGAAGTCGAGAGCGGCTGCCAACGGTTCGAGCTTGTCGGCCCACGGGACATAGTTGTCGCAAGACGTGACCGGTTGATCGATCTCGCTCTTGATCTTCTGGACGCGGGCGATCAGGCTTTCCAACGGCACCATGTGATCGGTCCATTCGACGCTGGCTTCATTGCCCACCGCCACGGAGGACACGATATCCCGGTAGCGGTTGGCCAGTGTGATCGCCTTGTCGACTTGACCGTCGTTGTCCTGCCGGTTGGCGATGAGGGTCTCGTCGCTGAAGTCCGCACCCCAGGGACAAGCGGGGTTGCTCATCTCGGCAGCCAGATCCAGGCCGAGCATGACCTTGAAACCAAGGTCTTCCCGATCAATCACGTCGAGCACGATTTCGGCGTGCCGGCTGCTGTCGTACAGTCTGAGATGGTCCCAGTTTGCAGTCAGGATCAGAAGGTCCTCTTTGACCTCCGCATAGCTTGGGTACATGCCGGTTCGGGGACTCTGGTTCTCTCGATAGCCCGAGTAACAGATAGCGTTGCCGTGCGGGACCAACGGATCGGCGCGGCTGAAGGTTCCCCTTGGTGACTTAGACATATTTCGGCCGGCCGTCCTTGTCCCAGAGGCCCCAGAAGGCGCCGACGTCTCCTTCAGCATCCACCTTCCAGGCTTCGTCGAATGCCGAGAAGTAGAAGACCTCAATGCCTTCCTCCTCGGCCCACCGGTAGGTGTCGATGAAGAACTTCATGGCGTTCTCATAGGAAGGCACTGCACCCTTCTCCGGGGTACCGATGTTCGGCCAGCCGGTCTCACTGATGATGACCTTCTTTCCGCCGGCTGCCCCGGTGGCGCGACGGTACATCTCCTTCATGTACAGCAGTGCATGGTCGGCCGGACAACCTTCCCAGAACGGATAGCAGTTGGCGAGGATGACATCACAGGCCTCAGTTACGCGTGGGTGGTCCACAAACTCGAAATAGGCGTCAACGTAACCCACATCTACGCCGGGGACTGCCGCCTTGACGCGCTGGATGTAATCGATGAGCTGATCCTCGGAGAGATCGCCGCGCAGGAGCACCTCGTTGCCCACGGCCAGGAGTCCGGCGTTGCCTGCCCGGGCGATAGCGATCGCGTTGGCCAGTTCGATCTCGTTCTTCTCCAGATCGTCGTCTATCCACAGACCGACCAGCGTCTGCAGACCCTGCTCCTTCGCTATCGCGGGAATCAACTCGTTCCCTTCCCGTGCGGAGAATGAGCGTATCCAACCGACAAACGGCTGGATGACGGCCAATCGATCACGAATCTGCGCGGCGCCGACTTCCGTGCCGGGGCCCTGGCCCTCCACGTAGGGGCTGAAGCAGAGGCCGTGGATTCCGGCCGCGAGAATCTCACGAATCAGCTCCCGCAGGTCCTCTACTGAGAGCCTCGAGGCATCGACTCCGGTCAAAGACAGGGTCCTCTGGTTGCGATATGACATTTCGATCTCCTTCAACAACTCAATTAAGGGTTTTGCCGGGCGGCGAAGCTCCGATGCCTTCCGGCTTTGCGCCGGCTTCGACCTCGGGAACCTACTTGTCTTCGACGAGCTCTTTCGGCAGCCGGGCATTGATCCGCGCTACCTCGCCTGATCGGGCGAAGACCCTGGCACTGGTCTGGCGATCCAGGCGCAGGCCGGCTTGGTGTTCGACCGTACCGTCGGCGAACACGACCTCGATCCCGGCATCTCCAGATGTCACCGACACCACAACCGGCACCTGGCACAAGGTCATACCCAGCGACCCCGCCTCGAGCTCAATCACACCCAGTTCGAGCCCGACGTCGTATACCGGCCATGACTCCGGTTGGCCGAGTAGCTCCTCCCGTCGCAAGAAACGAGGGTCGAACCGGATTTCCCCGCTCTCGACCCGAACCCCCACTTCCAGCAGCCGGGTCAGCAGTTCTTCCTTGACCAGCCCGGTCATGCCCGGCTGCTGTGCGCCTGAATGGGCGGGTGTATGTGAATATGGGTCGAGCGGGATGGCCCCGAATTCCGCGGCCGACTTGTTGAAACCCAAACCCGATCGCACTCGCCAGTAGGCGTCGACGAGCCGCTCGATCGTATCGGACTGCGCCCCGGTGGACACCGCTTCGACCGCCGCTTCCTGTACCGCCACCAGCAGTTTGGCGACCATGTGCCAGTAGATCGAGCCGATTCCCTCGTAGCCGTACATCGATCCCGAGCGGCCCGTGTAGGCATGGTGGCGGAAAACCTTCTCGTAGGTGTCCAGAGTCGTCCCCCTGTGGGCGGCCACGAGGCTTCCCCATGTCGCGTCGCCGGCGACACGATCGAGCCGCGCTTCGAGGTCGTCCCGGTTGGCGAAGGCGGCATTGAACCGGTACCGGCCGTCGACGTCGACGGCGATAACCGAACGGTCTCCCCCTTTGAGCAGCGCACCGAGCAGCGGATTGCCTTCGACCGCATCGGCAGGCACGACGTTCTTGTCGAGGAACGATGGAAGCTGTCGGGCCGGATACAGCATGAAGCTGTTCTGGTCGGTCCGGTACATGGCACCGGCGAACAAGGCATCGATCACGTCGGCCTTTTCCTCTGCGGTGAGCACGCCCGAACTCAGGGCGGCCACCTGGCCCTCGAGCATTTCCGGTAGGTGCTCTATCGACGCAGCCGACCCGTCGGACGCGAACCGGATCAGGTTGTAGGAGTGGTACAAGCCGTCGGGCCGACGGTTGCCGCCAATGGCGCCGTCAAGGTGCTCGATGGCAACCTCGCAGAGCTCAACCACCGAATCGAGCGCCACCGTCGTGAGGCCCGAGAATCCGGACTCGTAGACCCGGGACCGGTAGATGGTGAAGGCCTCGCCGAGGTTATCCAGGAGCTCCTTGCGGGAGCCGTCCGTGATGTCGGAGCCACGTTCAGGTGACCCGTGCAAGGCGGCGGTGACGGTCGCCAGCCACTCTGCGACCTCGGTGGACATTTCCACATCTGCCGGGCCGGTTGCGCGGATCAGCGAACTGAAGTGCTGAAGGTACTTGCGGAGGTGGTACAGAGTCACCATCGATAGGCCGTATCCGACCAAAGCGTTGTTGGCATCGTTCCATTCCGGCCGCTGGGTATTCATCCAGATACCCCCGCCGGGCACGAAGTTGGAGAGCTTGGCGAGGGCGGGCACCAGCATCTTCTCCGCCAAGGTGACGTGGTAAACCTCGCCGTCTTCTCCGTGCATCAGCTTGCCATCGTTGCCCACCTGTTCGACTTGCCGGGCCGACCGGGCCGCCGCCGCCTGGTCGTAGTCGATCGTTTCCTTCGGGTCGTCCACGAGTTGTTGGTACGGGGCGATCCGGTAGGGCACGTCGGCGTAGGAGAACCGCGATACGCCGAGGAGACGCCCCACTTCCCCCGGCAGGAAGCGGTCGGCAGCCTCGAGGAGGCGGAGCAGGTAGACGATCTGGTGGTCACCCCAGTATCCGATGTTGCTCCACGGGTCGTGGGGATCGGGCGCTTCCCAGTCAACGCCGTCGCGGGTGATGCGATAGGGGTTGAACCCATCGGGGGTGGAGGCGTTGACGAACACCGAGATTACGTCGGGGTAATACTCGGGGAAGCTCATGCACATCGCTTCCCAGTTCTGGAAGATGTCGCGCCAGTTGCCTTCGTAGTAGATGACGGGCCGGCCGGCGTCGTCGTGTATTCGTATCGAAAAGGCGTTCCACGGTCTGCTGGGGTCACCGTGGCGGCGCGAGAAGCCGAACGGCAGGTACCCGTGGCCGAGCCGCTCGAGGTCTCGATCGCCCGTCCGGCCGATCTGTTCCAGCAGCGCCTGTCGGTCGATCACCTCCGGCAGTGACCGGAGCCAATCCCGGTGCCGGCCTGCCACCTTCCGGTTCCGGTCGAACAAGAACCTCGAGAAGTCATCGGTGTTGATGCGGTATCCGGCGAGTGGAGCGCCGCCCCGCATGGCGTTGTAGGTGACGTTGGCAAACTGGTGGGCCGTGGCCACACGGTCGCCGGTCCGCTGTAGCGCGTCGGCCGGTGCCATGATCCGGACGAACGAATTGTTGGCAGCCCGCAGCGAAGCGGTAATGGCGTCCGGAAGATCACCCGCCGAGTGGAGTTGCGTCCGCAGGGCGGCGACGGCGATCTGATCCTGGGCGGCATCGGCCACGATGTGCCAGGAAGTGTCGGCCCCGGGAGCGAGATCCAGGGTGCCGCGCAGGAGGTAGGCGCCCGGCCTGCCTTTGAGGAGTGAGACATCGGCCGGCGGATACCCGGCTTCGAAACTTGCCAGGGCGGAAGGCTCGACCGTCACCGAAGACTCGCCGAGTCCCACAGACCAGGCGATTGTGCTGCGAAGAACCTCGGAGGGTTCCGGGCGATCGACCACTCCGGCTTCGAGCGAGAAGACGGCCAGGCGGCTGATTGGGTCGATGATTTCACTCCGCTTGTATGCGTTGGTGAGGTTGTTCTTGCTCTGGTACACCGACGGGTCGAGGCCAAACGGAAGCACATCGAGCAAGCCGTCGATCAGGTCGGCGCGTACCGCTTGGTCGCCGTCGTTGACGAGCGTTGCAGTCCGTACGAAGCCGAACTCACCGCTGCTCGCCCACCGGTATCGAAACGTGAGGTGCAGTTCCCGGTGGGTCTCTTCGAAGATGATCGAATCACCGACCACCGCCTTGTAGAGGTTGCGATGAACCTGCGATCGGGGCTTGCCGCGGAACGGAGTCCACATCTCGCCCTCCTCTGCGCCGGAGATGCGAATAGCGGTGACCGGTCCGGCGAAGCCCACCGAGTTGTGCAGGCGGTCGTCGGTTTCGTAGCGGAAGATCGCTCCGGCGGAGTCACCTCGTCCGGCGGTGAGGCCTCCGGTGCTGGAGATGAACATCCAGCGATCCCCGTCGCTGACCACGCTCATCAGGAAGGGCGGAATCTGATCGACGTCCGGTATGGCATAGAAGCCTTCTCCGTCGATCTCGATAAGGCCCTCACCGACCGGGTGGTCGGCAGTTGTGGCTGGTTCGGGGTTCATCAGCAATGTCTCCTCAATCATTTACTTGCTCTGGCGGTGTCGTCTTTGAGTTCCTGCCGGCATCGGCGGCGGTGGGGGATAGGCCGTGTCCGGCCGGAAACAGAGGGGTGGGCTCCGGATCGTCGAGGGCTTCAAACGAGCGAGGCCAGGGCTGAGAGGTCCGGGCGGAAAACCGATGAAGACCCGACAACACTTCGCCCAGGGCGGCACCTTCGCTGCCGGGAAGCCAGGCGGCTACTACGGCGTCGGCCCGATCGATGAGGTCCGGAATGACCAGTGGCCGGCCGGAGTAGACCACCAGCACCAAAACATCAGCGCGTTCGCGCATCCGTGCAAAGACGGCCCTGTCCTCATCGGAGGCGGTGGGTGTGGCCCGATCACCCGGTCCCTCGGCGTACGGTGGCTCGGCGATGCACACAATCCCGATGTCCGGGCGATTGGGACTGGAGAAGTCTCCGGAGGGGTCGAACTCGATGCCGTGTGGCGAGGAGGCTCGCAGCCCGTCGAGCAGTGTCGTCCCGGCGGTGGTTCGTCCGGAACCTCCCTGCCATCCCACGGTCCAGCCGCCGCATTGGAGGCCGATATCGTCGGCTGCTCTGCCGGCCACCTCAATTGATCGGGCGCCGGCAGCGAGGGGAAGTGCTCCGTCGTTCTTCAGCAAGACGGCGCTGCCCCGCACTGCTTCGGCGGCGAGGGCGCGATGCTCCGTTGAGCCGACAGCGCTGAGCGGAGGCGTCGGAGGTTGGGGGTCGAAGAGCCCGGCTGCAAGCTTCGCTCTGAGGATCCTGCGCACCGCGTCATCGATCCTCTCTACCGGGATCCGTCCGGAGGCCGTCACTCGTTTCATGACCTCGATGAACCTGAGATAGTCATCGGGGACCATCACCATGTCGACGCCGGCGTTGATGGCCCTGACGACGCTCGTCTCGTAGTCCGAGTCGATCTGGTCGACCCCCATCCAATCCGATACCACGAATCCCCGGAATCCGAGCTCTTCCTTCAGCACGCCGGATAGCAGGCCGTGGTGGGCATGCAGTTTCTCGCCATTCCACGAGTTGTAAGAGGCCATGACGGTCATGACGCCCGCCTCGAGGGCGGCGATATAGGGGCGGAGGTGGATTGAGCGGAGTTGCTCCTCCGAGATCCGGGCGTCGCCCTGATCGATCTGCCAGCTATCGCCCCAGCCGTCCCACCAGTGCTCCCAGCTGAAACGGGGCGCGGTGCCCCACGTGGTGGCTCCGTCACCCACGAAGTGCTTGGCGCAGGCCAGGACGGACAGGGGCCCTTGCCCGGATCCTTGCAGGCCTCTCACCAACGCGGCACTCTGCTTGGCCACCAATTCAGGATCCCGCCCGTAACCCTCATAGGTCCTGCCCCACCTGATGTCCTGTGGCACCGCCACCGTCGGAGCAAATGTCCAGCGGATTCCCGTTGCCCGCATCTCGGTGGCGGTGGCCTGCCCGATTCGCTCGACGAGACCTTCGTCTCCGGCCGAGCCGAGCCCGATGTTGTGCGGGAAGATCGTTGCCCCGCCCACGTTGCTGTGGCCGTGGACCGCGTCGACGCCGTAAACCAGTGGAATCCCCGATTGACCGGCAGCTTCGACAAACGACCCGACCATGTCGGCCCATACCGAGGGGGTGTTCGGCGTCGGGTTGCCGTTGCCACCGGACAGCACCGATCCGATGGATAGATCCGCTACCTCGCGAGGGGTGATGGCCTCATTTGATGCCTGTGTCATCTGGCCGATCTTCTCAGCCGGCGTCATCCCCGCGATGAGCTGTTCAATTGTCGAATCGTGGGAGATCACGGCTTCAGGTCCCTGTTGGAGGAGGGGCTCCGGCCGGGGAAACCGGCCGGAGCCCGGAGGTGGACGATTGACAACCTCACTCGAGTTCGAACGCTCCGACATCGCAACCGGCACCCTGCGGCCGAGTGACTCCGCGCTGGTCGGTGGCCGGGCACGCCGACGCATTGGCCGCGTCGATCGCCGGGCTGCCCGGCAGCAGTGCGTGAGTGAATGTCGGGCCGCCGTTGTCGGCGAGAGGGCTGATCAGGGCGTCGACGCCGATCAGGTCGGATCCGACCGGGTTGCACGAGTCGTCCTGCACCAGGTTGCTACCTCCGGACACGACGTTTCCGGGAGTACCCGATGCGAACTTCTCACAGGCGTACCACTGATTACCCGTGACGATCGTGTTGGTCAGCGTCAGCGTTGGCACAAATCCGCCACCGTACTGACCGATGAAGAACGTCGAGGGTGCCCAGTCCGGACCAACATTGTTGGCTACGGTCGAATTCGAGATGCTGACGTCTCCGTCAGTCTGGAAGATCGCACCGCCGTGCCACCCGATTGCTGTGTTGCCGCTGATCGTGCTGTTCGTGATCGTCACGTTGCCGAGAGAGCGGAAGGCACCCCCAACATCATTCGACACATTTCCATTGATCGTGCTTCGGACGATTGTGGTGGTCGTGTTGAGGAACGAATACACACCGCCACCGGACCAGGCGGCGTGATTGTCGGCCACCGTACTGTCAACGAGGCTCAGCGTTGCGCCGTCACCGTTGTAGATGCCACCGCCGCCCTGCCAGAACTCGCCGGCATCGGTTGCCATGGTGCACCCAGTCACCGTGGCGTGGTCGAGCGTGAGCGAACCGTTGTTGAGCACGCATCCTGCCAGCTGCCAGCCGTAGCCGTCGGCCAGGGTGAGATGGCCGATGTTGCCCACCCCACCGGGGCCGACGATGAGGACACGGTCTGCACCGCCGCCGCTCACCACGATTCCGGCTGCACCGGAGCCGTCGATTGAGACGGCTTTGCCAATGACCAGCGGGCCGGAGCTGAGCGTGATCGTTCCGCCGGCGAGGCTGGGATCGAACACGACGTTTCCGCCGGCTACGACGTCGGCGATCGCCTGCCGTAGCGAGCCCGGCCCCGCGTCGTTCAGATTTGTTACGAGGCGCGGCTCTGGGACGAGCCGCACCTGATCCAGCCACAGTGTTCCGGTGCTCGAACCGGCGTCCGGGAGGTCGAAACCGTAACCCCATACTTCGTTGAGGCTGAGGCCATCGTCGGGCGCTCCATTCGGCTGAGCGGCACTGCGCACGAAGGCGTCGAACGGTACGACGACCTGCTGCCAGCCGGAGAAGTCGTCAACGAACGACGTCTCGAACCGCTCAGCCGTGTCGGGGCCCTGGTAGACCCGCACGTAGTCGACCTTCAACTCCTGCGGGAAGGTCAGTGCGTCGCTCACTTCACCGCCGAAGTTGCCGCCGACGGCCAGGTTGAGGAGCAAGTAGACGGGGTCGTTGAACACCCACTGGTTGGGAGCGACATCGGCCGGCGTCGCCGTGTGATAGACGATGCCGTCCACGTACCACTCGATCAGATCCGGCTGCCACTCGATCGCGAACGTGTGATAGCCGGCTGCCACACCGCCGGGGAACGGGTATGTATTGCCGAAGGAGGAACCTCCTGAGTATCCCGGGCCGTGGATCGTCCCGAAGATCTCGTCCGGGAGGCGGCTGACGTACTCCATGATGTCGATCTCGCCCGTCTGAGGCCAGTCCACCCGGTCGATGTCGGTACCGAGGCTCCAGAACGCCGGCCACAGCCCATTTTCACCGTCGGGAACCTGGATCCTGGATTCCACCCGACCGTAGGCGAACTCCGCCCGGTTGGTGGTGGCCAATCGGGCCGAGGTGTATTCGCAGGGGCCGTAGTAGCAGTCCTGACCATCGGCCGCGTCGGCCGTGATTACGAGATTCCCGGCGCCGTCGGTGGCGACGTTGTCCGGGTCGTCCGTGTAGTACTGCAGCTCGGAGTTGCCCCAGCCGGGAATGCCGTTGACGGTGCCGTCTCCTATCTCGTAACCCCAGTTGTCCGGGTTCGGGGGAGTGCCGGCCGGTTCGTTGAATTCGTCACTCCACACCAGCGACCAACCGGCGGGTCCGGGATCGGAGGCGCGATTGTCGAGCAGGTCCAGTGTGATCGTATCTCCGGTGTTCTGCCCGTAGTACCAGAAGCTCAGCGCCTCGGCACCCGTCCAGTCCTGACCGACGGGGAAGTCACGTCCGAAAGAAGCGTCGGAGCCACCGCCCGTGAAGGGCTTGTCGTCGTAGGTGTGGCCGTTGAAGGGCACAACCGACGGATCGCACTCCAGGCCGGTTTCGGAGAATCGGAAATGGAACACCAGATCGAGATCTCCGTCACGGTCGACGTCCTCCACGTGGCGCACGGCCGTGCCGGTCTTGCGGTTGAGGTGCGTCTCGCTCGCCGATCCGAGTGTGACGGTGGTGTGGTCCACCGTCGTGGCGTCGAACTCATCGGTGGAATACAGGACGACCGGAATGACGCCGCTTCCGCGATTGCAGACGCGACCTTCGATAGAGATGTCCACGTGGAGGGGCACGGTCGCTTCGAGCACCTGCTCATAGGGGCCCTGTCCCGGCACGGCCATAGGATCGCCGGACTCCAGTTCCGGATTGGCCAGCCCCACATTGCCCGCCGCATCCCACAAGTACGGGTAGTGCTCGAAGTCGTCGAGCAGCAACGGATCGAAGGGGTCGTCATCGCTGATGGTGAGGGCGGCCTGCATGATGAAGCCGGCCGCCACGTCGACGGGATTCGACAACTTCAGGATCAATCGCTCGGCGCTCTCGTGCTTTGAGTCTTCGAGCGTCTGCACTGAGAAGGACAGCTCCGAAGGTCCGTCCTTGACGAAGGTCAGCGTGCCGGGTGCAGGCTGGACGTAGTCGCGGCCTGGTACCGGAACGATCGTCTCCACCGAGTAGTCGATCGACACCCGATCGGGGTCATCGTCGCCGAGTGCTCGACTCAGCGCCACCGTGATCTGGCCGGTGTCTCCTTCGGTCACGTCGAAGTCGTTGGCGCTGAAGCTCACCGCCAGCTCGGGTACTTCGCCGACTCCGAACAACTGAACGTCGTCGAGGTAGTTGGTGAACGGTACCCCGCTGTCGAAGACACCGAACGCCCAGCCGTGCACCTCGGTGAGATTGAGCCCGTCGTTGGGAGCGCCGTTGCCGACCTCTTTCCGGTTCAAACTCGCGAAGGGGATCTCGAAGAGCCGCCAGCCGGAGAAGTCGTCGACGACATCGATCGAAAAGCGCTCGGCATCGTCGGTCGTCGAGCCGGGATTCCGATTGTCGAGGAGGTCGACGAAGAGGGTTGAACCGGTGTTGTTGCCGTACAGCCAGAAGCTGAATCCCGCAAACATGCTCCAGTCCTGCGTCACCCATGTGTCGACCGATTCGTTCTCGAAGGCGTGGACAACTCCGGCAAATCCGTTGCTGCCGCTGACGCTGGTCTCCACCTGAAGCACCGTGTTCGAGGAATCCGAATCGGGCACCGGAACGGGTGGAGTAGCAGTGGTCGAGATCGTGACCGTGCTGGCCGGGTCCTGGAAGGTGAAGAAACCGACGGCGTTTCCGTTGGCGTCGCTGCCGGCCGGCAGGCCACCTTCGAAGTTGTCGACGACACGGCTGTCGAAAGCCCAGTAGTCGGTGCGGAATGTCACGTCTGCGCCACTGGTGCTGATGACAGCGACGATTACGTTGATCAACTCGCCGTTTGACGGTGTCGCGTCGAGTGTCCCGTTGCCCCCGGTCAGGAAGGAGTTGTCATCGAAAAAGCCGGCAAGCGGGATCGACACGAGCTGCCAGCCGCCTCCAGCAATGGCGCACGGCCCCGAGTCCGACACGGCGCAGTTGAACTGAAACTCGTCGTCTTCGGGAGAGCTTATGTTGCCATCGGCGTTGTCGTCGTCCTGCAGGTTGATCTCCAGGGTGTAATCCTGACCGGCGTCCGGGTTGATCCAGAAGTTGAAGTGGTCGACGCCCGACAGGTCGGTCGGGTTGGTACGTCCGAATCCTCCGAAGAAGCCGGCAGCTCCGCCGGACCCCCAGCCGGTCTCGAGCGAGAAACTGCCCCCGTTACCCGGAGGCAGGTCGGCCGTATTCGCCGCGATACCACCGCCGCCGACCGCCCCGTTGAAAGAGAACCATCCGTTCGCGAATGGATCACCATGTTCCATGTCATCGAAGACCGCCGTGTCCGCAGCCGCCGGCATCGCCGGCGTCACCAAAAGCACCGACGTGATCAAAGCCATGACGGCCAGCGTTGCCAGACCCTTGAGGCTCCTCTGGTTCAACCCCTTCATTTGTCTCTCCTTCTCCATGGTGCGGACCGCTCCGGCGTCCGTCTCCAAATCCCGCCGAGCCGCGAGGGCCGGCTCGTTTCCCTTCGGCTCACTGCTTGCTCATTCGACTCCCGTTGCCGGGGCCATGCGCAGCGCGCCACACGACTCCCGAACGACGAGTTCGACCGGCAGGATCTCGACGATCGGTGCTACCGAAACCCCGGTCACGAGGTCGTTCAAGAGATGGACGGCCCTCACCCCCGTCTCGATGACGGGCTGGCGGATGGTCGTCAACGTCGGAACGGAGGTCTCAGACGACGGTAGGCCGTCGAACCCCATTAAGGCTATGTCCTGCGGGACCCTGATCCCTTCCTCGCGCAACGCCTGCAGAGCACCGATCGCCATCGTGTCCGAAGCGGCGAATACGGCGTCGGGTTTGCCCGGCAGCAACTCCCGCATGGCCCGGTATCCGCTTGCTTCTGAGAAGTCCCCGTCGGCCCGGAGCTTGGGCGGAAGGGCCTTTCCGCAGATGGCGAGCCCCTCGACGAAACCGTTCAGTCGATCGAGGCCGGCCGTCGTGGACACGGGCGCTCCGACTAGACCGATGCGTCCGTAGCCGAGGCCGCACAGGTGGGTCGCCGCCCGGAGGGCTCCGCCGCGGTTGTCGACGTTGACATAGCTGAGGCCGTCTACGTCCGGGCGCCCGACCATCACGATGGGTAGCTCGCCACTGGGCACCCTGGCCAAGAGCGGATCCGCCATCCGTGTTGCGGTGAGAATCAGCCCATCCAGGAACCGCGATGTGACAACCCGCGGATACAGCTCGCTCTCCTCCTCCTCGTTCTGAAACAGAAAGAGAGACAAGACGGTGCCCGAGCGGTTGCTCGCCGCGCTGATACCCTGGATCAGCCGCGAGAAGTACGGATCCTCGAAGACCCTGTGCACCCGGCTGGGAATGACGAGCCCGATTACGCCGCTCCGTCCGGAGACCAGCGATCGGGCAGCAACGTTCGGCGTGTAGCCGGTCCGACGGATCGTCTCCTGTACCCGCTGGCGAACGTCAGAGCTGACACTTGCCTGATCATTGATGACACGCGAAACGGTCGAGCGAGATACTCCCGCCAGCCGACCAATGTCCTCGAGTGTGAGGTTCACTACGACCTCCGTTTGGGAGCGCTCTCAGTTAGCGCACCAGGAAACTACTTCTGGCATATTACATAGTCAACTTGACGCTGGGACGCGATCGCTTCTATATTCCTGGGAGCGCTCCCACCGTTTCTTGGGAACGCTCCCACGAGGAGGGTCTGGATGGAGAAGGGTCAAGCGGACCTCGGCAGGCACGCTGGAGCGAGTCACCGTTCTCGGCGGCTGCGGCGGCGCGATGAAAACGCGGCGGTCTCCCACGACCTGATCCCTACCGGCAGGACGATCTGTTTCCTGACTGCTCGTCGACCTTCCTTCTGTATACCTGCGAGCGCAGTAGTTATTCGCCGGGGCTCCCTCACTCGCAGACGGGTGTCCTCGGCGCAACCTGACCGACCCAAGGAGACGTGCATATAGTCATGCGATCATCGACGCAATCGAAAACGAATGAGTTCACGAAGGAGGTTGGATTTTGAGAAATAGAGGAAGATTATTCATAGCGCTCCTAGTCGTGCTGGTGTCGCCCGCCAGCTTGATGGGACCACCTTGAGATGAGTTTCGCCAGGGGGATGGGACCACCTGCTCGCCAGTGATGGGACCACCTTCCGGGG